>NZ_JBSIPA010000913.1:0-856 GCF_053574605.1 Caballeronia sp. M23-90
GCGGGTGATTCATGCCGGTACGAGCGCTGCCTCCAAACGGCGAACCCGCGCCGGCACTGGCCAAAGCAGGGCTCGTACCGGCATGAATCAGCCGCAGGAACCGAGCTACGTTCCGCCGTCGGCGCCGGGTGGGTACGGTCCGTCGGGCGTTCAGAGCTATACGAGTCCGGTCGACGCAGCGGCAGCCCCGCAAGTCGCCGTGCCGTCCGGTTTCGATACCGAAGCGTTCCTGCGCAATTCGAAGGTTTATTTCGTGCGTTTGCAGGACGCGTGGGATCGCGGCAATTCGAACGACATCCGCGAGTTCACCACGCCGGAAATGTTCGCTGAGGTGAAGCTGGATATCGACGCACGCGGCACGCAGCCGAACCGTACGGATGTCGTGCAACTCAATGCCGACATCCTCGGTGTTGAGGATCGCGGCACGGAAAGCCTCGCAAGCGTCCGTTTCCATGGCCTGATCCGTGAAACGGAAGGTGCTGCTGCCGAGCCGTTCGTCGAAATCTGGAACCTGTCGAAGCAGAAGTACGGCAACGAGGGCTGGTTGCTGGCCGGGATTCAGCAAGTTAGCTGACTGTCGACCAGGGCGACCAAGGCGACCAAGGCCATGTTCAGGCTTTGTCGGCTAGGCCGGACGGCTAACGTTGCGTTTGGCGTGACCATTGCCAAACGATAACGCCAGTTGCAAAGGTAGAATAGAAACCCGCACAAGCGGTCACTCGTGCGGGTTTCAGCAAGTTAGCTGACTGTCGACCAGGGCGACCAAGGCGACCAAGGCCATGTTCAGGCTTTGTCGGCTAGGCCGGACGGCTAACGTTGCGTTTGGCGTGACCATTGCCAAACGATAACGCCAGTT
>NZ_JBSIPA010000914.1:0-856 GCF_053574605.1 Caballeronia sp. M23-90
TCGCGGCTGCGTCGCGACCAGCGAACGCCTTGCGCACCATCGCGCCGAACTCGGCAAGCACGCCGATCTGCTCCAGCGGCAGATTCAGCGATCCGCTGAACGGCTGCCGGAAAATGCGTTCCGCGCCACGATTGGCCGTGGTGAGGCGGAACTGCCGGTCGAACACGAATACGCCTGCCGTCAGGTTCGCGAGAATGCTTTCGAGATACGCCTTCGAATGCTCGAGTGCAATCCGGTTGTTCTCGACCGCCGCGCGCGCCTCGGACAATTGCCGCGTCATGGCGTTGAACGACTGCGTGAGAAAGCCAAGTTCATCGCGCGATTTCACTTCGCGCTTGGGCGTGTAGTCACCCTCCGCCACTTCCTTCGTGCCTTGCGCCAGCAAGAACAACGGCCGTGCAAGCTGATTGCCGAGCGCGAGCGCAAGCATCATTGCGATGAACGTGGCAAGGAACAGCGCCAGCGTCAGCGTGCCGATATACATCTTGCGCAAACCGGTGCGCCCGAGCGCCTTCTCCTGATATTCGCGATACGCGCGCTGCACAGCGTCGGCGTTGCGTGCGAGCGCGGTGCTCACCGGCTGTTCGATTTGCAGGAAGCGCTCGGCCGGCTGCAGTTCGGTGGTCGAGCTATCGGGAATCTTCACGATCACGCGCAGCCTCAGCGCGCCCTTGGGTCCGGTCAGGCTCGAATCGCCATCGACTTCGCCTTCAATGGCGCCGTACGGATGGCCGCGCTGGTACTGGTTCGATGAAGAGCCGGTCAGCGTCTCGCAAAGCATCCGGCTGTCGTTTCAGCCGTTGACGCGCGAGTATCGGGTGTCGACGGGTGGTTTGCAGCTTGGTTTCGCCACGCT
>NZ_JBSIPA010000915.1:0-856 GCF_053574605.1 Caballeronia sp. M23-90
TTCCAGCGCGACTGGACGTCCGGTTGATGCTCAAGTCAGGAGACATGCATGCCGCTTCATAGTTATCTCTTCGTACCGGGCGATCGTCCGGAGCGGTTTTCCAAGGCGCTTGCAACGGCCGCGCATCCGGCCGACCGTTTCAGTTATTCGGAAACATTCCAGCGCGACTGGACGTCCGGTTGATGCTCAAGTCAGGAGACATGCATGCCGCTTCATAGTTATCTCTTCGTACCGGGCGATCGTCCGGAGCGGTTTTCCAAGGCGCTTGCAACGGCCGCGCATCAGGTCGTGATCGATCTGGAAGATGCGGTCGCGCCCGAGGGCAAGATCCAGGCGCGCGAGGGTTTATCGAAGTGGCTGCGGGATGGCTTGCCGGATATCGACAAGGAACGCGTCGTGATTCGTGTCAACGCATACGGCACGCCCTGGCACGAGGACGATGTGAAAATGCTGCGCGAGTCAGCGGTCACGCGCATCATGGTCCCAAAGGCCGAAGCCGCTAGCGAACTGGCGGATATTGCGTCGCGTTGCGGCAAGGCGGTGTCGCTTATCGCGCTGATCGAGAGCGTGGCGGGCGTGGTGGAGATGCGGGCGATCGCGCATGAAAAGGCGGTGTCACGGCTTGCATTCGGTTCGTTCGATTATTGCGTCGATGCAGGTGTGGAGGACAGCGGCCGCGAGCTCGACTACGTGCGCTCGCAATTCGTGATCGAGTCGCGTTATGAGGGCTCGGGCCTGACCGGTGGTATCGATTTATCCGGTTATCCGCTCGACGGCCCGATTCCGGAGTTGCCCGAAACCAACGCAAGCAAGAGCCGTCAGGCCCTGACGATAGAACTCGCAAGGCGCGAGAACC
>NZ_JBSIPA010000916.1:0-852 GCF_053574605.1 Caballeronia sp. M23-90
TAACGCGCCTACCTGCGCTCGCTGCCGCCACTCGCGCTGGGCATCGACACGAGTTGGGCGCCATTCACCTCCGCCGAGTCCGACGGCCACACCGGCGGAAATGTGCTCGCTTACACGGCTTATTTATCCAGGGCGCTCGATATCGATTTCGATCCGCGCATGTATCCGGACTGGGCTGCGGTATCGAACGCGTTCGGCAACGGACAGGTTGACGTGATCGCGACGCGTCGCGAAGACCAACTGCAGGGCATCGGGCCGGCGCGCGATTTTGAGAACATCGGTTTCGCAGTGCGTCCTGAATACCGCCGGCTCGTGCCGCTGATCGACCGCGCGTTGCGCGCCATGCCCGCCGCCGACAAGGAAAGGATTCTCCAGGCGAGTCTGGTGGCGTCCGATCCGCTATCGAGCGGATGGAGCGTCAGCGCAATGCGCTTGTTGCCTGTGCTGATTGCCATCGGCGTGATCCTCGGCGTGACGTTGCGTGCATTCGTTCTGCTTCAACGCGAGATGGCCAGGCGCGTCGAGACGGAGCAGCGTCTCGCTACCCAACTCAGCTTCCAGCAGACCATGATGGAAGTCGTGCCCTATCCACTGGTCGCGAAGGACCTGGAGAACCGCTATATCGCGGTGAATCGCGCGTTCGAAAAAATGCTCGGAATCCGGCGCGAGGACGTGATCGGCCACACCGCGCTCGAAGCACAGTCCTGGGGCCCCGAAAACAGCAAGCGCCTGCACGATCTCGTTGGTCAGAGCATCACGAACGGGCAGCGCGAACAAGTTGAATTCGCGTTTCACAACCGTCTGGGCGAACTGCGTCACGCGCTTTTCTGGACCGGCGCATTCAAGGCGGCA
>NZ_JBSIPA010000917.1:0-851 GCF_053574605.1 Caballeronia sp. M23-90
TCGCGCACTGGCGCTCGCAGGCTGAGCGTCTAGCGCGTCACGATCAGTACGGTTCGCGTGTGATGCGGATTGCTTTTGCCGGCGGGACATGGCGGGCAAGCGCACGCGCGACGATTGCATCGGCGGTTGCATGGGCCTTCATGCGCGTCTGCATCCGCACGATTCGGTCGACTTTCCTCGGGCTGTCGCGATGAAGCGCCCAGTAAAGCGCGCTCAGCCATCCCACGATTGTCCATCCGAGCAGCGCGTTCATCAGCGCGAGCAGCAGCACGTTGCGCCGCCCTCGCCTGTCCGCCACGATAGACGGCGTAAAGTACACGACCATGGCGACAACGGCGAGAAGAGCCTGGACCAGCGTTTTTGCGACCATTTTTCAATCTCCTTACAGATCGCGTGAGCCGGACATGGATGCAACCTTCGTGCATTGCAGTCTGCGGTCCGTTCAAGCGAAAATTCAGAATAGGCCTGATGGCCGCGAAGGTCCAAGTCACAAATTTAACCGCCGTAATAATCAGGCGCTATCGAACCGCCTCTCACTTATAAGAACATGACCCAAGATCCGGCTTCATCCCGCGCCTTCGTGCCCTTCCCCGACTCTCCTGTGGCAAACGCCGCAAGCGGCCCGCTCAGCGGTCTGACATTCGCAGTGAAGGACATCTTCGATGTCGCCGGTTACCCGACAGGCTGCGGCAGCCCCCACATGCTGGCAATGTCCGGCATCAAGACGGCCAGCGCGCCCGTCGTCGATGCATTGCTTGCTGCGGGTGCGGTTTTCGCCGGCAAGACACACACGGAGGAACTCGCGTTTTCGATGACCGGCAAGAACGCTCACTACGGCGCGCCGCGCAACA
>NZ_JBSIPA010000095.1:0-17960 GCF_053574605.1 Caballeronia sp. M23-90
TGCCGCGCGTTGCTGATGAATCAGCCGCGACCGCCGGTATCCGTTGAGCAGCAGCATGGCCGTCGCGACCATGGAAAGCAGCGCGAGCAGCATGCCGCCCGCGAACAGATAACGGCGCTTGGACACGAAATCACGCACGATGTAATCGCGCTCCGCAACGTCCACGATACGCCGCCCGTTCGCCAGTTCGTTCACCGCATCCTGGTTCTGCCGCAACACGCCGATGACCCTCAGCGTGTGCGCACTGTCGGCGCTCAATGCATCGATGTCCGGTTCGATGGACTCGAGCGCAGCGTCGAGTTGCCTGAGAATTTCCTGCTGCCTGCTGCGCAGCGCTTCGCGATCGGCAAGCATCGCTGTGGAAGCCGTGACGATGGCGAGCTTCGATTCGAGGATCTCGTAGCGAAGCTTGACTTCGTCGACGTTGGCGTCGATACCGCTTCGATACAGCAATATCTGATTACCCAGGCGTCCATAGGCAATCTGGAACTGCGCACCGTCCCAGTAGAAACCGTCGTACGGCATGTCGAGTTGCTGGTTGCTCTGGTTCGCAAGCAAAGTGGAATACAGCAGATATCCCACGCCCGCGAGCGGCGGCGCAATGGCGGCGGCGAGCAGCAACGCAACCTTCAGACGGCGAAGCGACGCACCGATCATTTAAGGACCAGCGCCTTGATTTGCCATACGAACTTCGCGTCCGCCACTGAACCGGTCAGTTCCTGCGGATAGGCATCGCGTGGATAGATCAGGAATAGCGGACCGAAGTTGCTGATCTTCAAACGCGTGCCGTTCATGCTGTACGCGAGGATCGCACCATAGCGCTCCGCTTCGGAGATGCTCACGGTGTAGGCGTAGTCGTCGAGCGTGCGAAGCTCCACCAGATCGCCATGCGCGCCCACGAGACGCAATACGTCGGCGAGCAAAGGACCGGTGAAGGCAGATTTGGGCGTCCAGGTTGTCGATGTCGTGATGGTGTGCGGCGGCAACTTCATCAGCTCGGCTTCGCTGATGCGGTAGATGGTGTGGTCAGGGTCGTTCGTGCGGCTGATTTTCCCTTCCACGTCGAGCGTGACCGGCGCGGCGCTCGCCATGAGCGGCGTGCATGCAAGGGTCAGCAGCAGCAATACGCAACGAATCAGGTCGAGCCTTTTCATCGCCGGTCAGTGTTGTTCGTCGAAGGCGCGTGCCGCGCGCTCGGAAGCCACCACGATCAGCTTCATGGTCGCGCGCGTCGCACCGACAAAAAACTTCCGTGCGACCTGTTCGTCGAAGGTATCGAAATCGACTTCGGTGAAGATCACGCACGGCGCCGACTGTCCCTTGAACCGGTAAATGGATTCGAGCAGCACGTCACCCTCGCGATATTCCGGATTCCCGAACAGATCGTAAGATCCCGTAAAACTGCGCAGCCGATGCGGCCCGAGATGCTCCTGCGACGTCAGGACCGATCCTTCCCTGCCGCGAAACGACAGCACCGCAATATCCTGCTTCCGATAACCCAGCGCCAGCGCTTGCGTAATCGCGCGCTTGGTCGCTTCGATCACTTCGTCGGGATGGCCGTTTTCATACGTGGACAGAATGACTTCGGAACCGTCGAACGGGCTGCCGGCATCGAGCCTCACTTCGCGTCCCACGATCCGGCGGATATAAGCAAGCAGGTCGCGCGGGCTGCGGTAATTGGTGGTCTCGCGCAACGTGGTCCACCCCGGCAACGGCACGGGATCGCGGAAATAGAGGTTCTGCATGGGATCTTCGAGCCACCACCATGCGCCGTCGGGCTTGAGAAGACGCGCGAGCGCATCGACCCAGACCGCATGAAAGTCCTGGCCTTCATCGACAATCAACACGTCGAACTTCCAGTGCTCGGCAATCTCGACATTCGCGAAGCGTTCTTCAAGCGTGGTAAAGACGTTCGGCTGGCTGAAGTCGGGCGGCGCGCCGGCGTCGCGCGTGACGGCGGCGCTCAACTGGTGATAGTTGGCGATGCGCGCTTCAGACGGCGCCACCAGCCGGATGTGATCAGCGAGCGGCCGGTTGAAGCAGACGTAGAGCACGCTGCGTCCCTTGGCAACTGCGTCGCGCATGACCTGCACCGCGAGCTGGGTCTTGCCCGAGCCGGCCGTGCCGATCACGCGTAACCTGAACGGCTCGAACTCGAGGCGCCGCGCCCATGTCGCCAGACCGCCCGACAAGCGTGTGACGAGCATGTCGGCCTGGCCGACGAGCGCGTTGGTATCGGGCGTGAGCGCGAGTTCGTCGGAGAGAAAATGATGGATGCGCGCCGATGCTTCGAAGCGCGGTTCATCCGGCGGCAGGATCTCGAGGACAACCGAAGGCAGCTTCGCTTTGCGGCTGGCATCGACAATGCGCGATTCCGGCACGCCCGCTATGGACACGTCCTTGACTGTATAGTCCGGGCAATAAAGCAATTCTTCGATGCGATACGTGCCCGCGCCGAATGCCGCGGTAAACCGCCGGTGCAGGTTTTCGAGCGTGCGCGCCAGTTGAATGGCGACGTTGCGCTCCTTTTGCATGTAGACCTTCATCAGACCGGCCGGCGTCTCGCGCAGGAAGCCGGCCTTTTGCTCGATCACGAGCACCCGCCCGGAAGGCGCGACCACCACGAAGTCCGCTTCGCCGAACACGGAGAAACCCTCGTTGATGCGCGTCCAGTGCACCCCGTGATACACGGTGTAGTCATCGGGAAGCTTTGCGAGCAATGCGAGCGTGTCGAGCTCGCGCACGGCCGCGCCGGTCGCTTCCAGGTTTTTCCAGTCGTCGGGGACGATTCGAGCCATGCTTCGCCTTCGCGCTAAATACGGGATTCGGGTGCTTGTTCAGGAGGATCGACGGGCGTCTTCAGCATGCCCTGAAACCGCCTGGCTACAAGCCGGATTCGGGAAATCAGCGGCCATTGTACGCAAGCCGCGCGAACGCCCTGCCCCGTCTGCCCGTTTAGTCCGCGAAGTCGTATTTGCCGCCGCGTTCGAGCGCTCGCTGATAAGCCGGACGCGCGTGAATGCGCTGCAGGAATGCCGATATCCGCGGCAAGGATCTGGCGCCCGCGCGCTGGCTGGCGGCTTCGAGCGGAAAGCTCATCTGGACATCGGCGGCGCTGAAGGTGTCTCCCGCAAACCACTCGGACTTCGACAATTCGTTTTCCACATAACCAAAGTGCAGTTTCAACTGCGGATCGATGAAACTGTCCTGCATGGTCTGGGCGATCCGGCGTGCGATCGGCTTGACGAAGAACGGCATGGGCGCGCTGCCGATGCGCAACGCAACCAGCTTGAGCAGCAAAGGTGGCATGGCCGAGCCTTCCGCGTAATGCATCCAGTAGTCGTAGCGCAACCGCTCAGGCGAGATGCCGTGTGGCGGTGCAAAGCGGCCTTCCCCATAACGCTCGTTCAGATACGCGAGGATTGCGCCGGATTCGGCGAGCGTGCGGCCATCGTCGGTAATGACCGGTGACTTGCCCAGCGGATGGACCGCGCGTAGTTCGGGCGGCGCCAGCATGGTGTTCGGATCGCGTTGATAACGCTTGATGTCGTATTCGACACCCAATTCTTCCAGCATCCAGAGCACACGTTGTGAACGGGAATTATTGAGGTGGTGAACGATGAGCATGTAGGCTAGGCCGTAAAGGTTGGAGTCCGGGCGCGAACGCGCAAAGAATACAACACGCATGCGTGCACGGGGCGTCGGCAAACCGAGCCGGTCCTCGGTTTTTTTTGTGGCATGCAGCGCACTAGGCCCGCTTTATGCGTGGGCCATGGTCCGGTTTACGGCTCTCATACCAACACGCACGCAAAGGACAATTCAATGACCCTGGTGATTTATCTCGTCGGCTGGCTGATTCTGATCGGTGGGGTTTCATGGGCGCTGGTCGCCATGCACGTGACACAGCACACCATCCTGATCGTCGATGTGATCCTGCTCGGAATCGCGGTCATCACAGGCGCAACCCGCGCGCGAAACCGGGACCGGTCCTAGGCAGATTCCGGCGGCCATGGGATGCGCTCCCGTGACCGTCGTACGAGCCGCCTAAGACAGCATCCGCGCGCTGAGCGATTGCTGGATCAGCGTGATCAAGGCGTCCGGATGTGCGGGCTTGGTCATGAAATGCTGGAACCCCTCGCCAATACTTCGCAGGCGGTATTCGTCGCCATCGTGGCCGGTCAGGGCAATCGCAATCGAAGGCGTCAGATTGCCTCGAATTTCGTGGTCGCGCAAACGTTGGATCAGGTAGAAGCCATCCATCATCGGCAAGTCGATGTCGCAGATCACAGCATCGGGCAGTACGCGAATGGCAGTCTCGGCACCCTCTTCGGCATCGGCAACGGCAACCACATCCGCGCCTTCCTCCTCCAGCAACATACGCAGTGATTCCCTGCTTTCCAGATCATCTTCGACCAGCACAATCCGGGCATGCCCCAGTCTCGCTACTTCATTCATCATTATCTTTTCTTACAGCTCAAACAGGATTCCGGTGCCGATGCTGCGTCCGCTTAATCGCGGCTGACTGCTGACTGCTGCACGACGGCGCGAGATCCATGCGGCACCGTGTTGTAAGCCGCGCATGCCGGTGTCGAACATTGCACGGTTCAAGATTTTCAACGGGCGCAGTATGCCTCATTGCTTTCGACCATCCATGGAGCAAAAAACAGACCGACCGCAGAAAGTGCATGAGCAATCGGGCCAGCAGCCATGCTGCACAAGCGTTCGCAGCAATGCCGCGGGTGCGCGTCGTGGCTTTGAGCACGCAGCACTGAACGGCAGGCAGGTAACTTTGGGTGCGCCAATCTTCCAACAAACCGTCAGACTTATCGATTCGACTGCGCGACGCCCGCGCTTTTCACAGCCGGGTACGTGCCCGAACTGTGGGAGCGCAAAACCGCTCGATATTCCGTCGGCGTCAGACCCACGGTCGCCTTGAACTGACGCGTGAACGCGCTATGGTCGGTGTATCCGCACAGCGCCGCCACGTCCGTTACCTTGTCGTGCGTGACAAGGAGGGCCGTGGCTGCATCGAGCCGCGTCTTGAGCAGCACTTGCCGCGGCGTCAGATGAAACACCTTGTGGAAATATCGCTCGAGTTGCGCGATGGACATGTTCGCCATGGCCGCGAGATGCGGCATGTTCAGCGGCTGCACGAAATTGCACTGGATGTGCTGGACCACGGCGGCAAGCCGGCTATAGGCGGGATGCGTGCTTTCATCGGCCTGAAGGTCGCGTGAGATGCCCGCAAGACCGACCACGTTGCTGTGTGCATCGTGCAGCGGCTGTTTCGATGTCATGCACCATCCCGGCTGTCGTGCCGGATAGAGATGCAGTTCGAGCTGATCGATCATTGCATTGCCTTGCGCAATGACGGACCGATCCTGCGCCGTATAGATGCGCCCAAAGCGCTGCGGGAACACTTCTTCCGCAGTCTTGCCCAGCAACCCGGACTTGTCTTTCAGGCCGCATCGCGATGCCAGCGCGCGGTTCACGAGCGCATAACGCGCGTCTTCATCCTTGATGAAGAACACGATGTCGGGCATTGCGTCGAAGACGGGCTCAAGCAGCCTGAAATGCTCGAGCATGGAATCGAGCGTCGACGCGCCCGCAGGAGTTTGCAGCGCCGCCTGCGGGCCAGCCTGGCTGCTCCTGGGTTCATGCGCGCGCGGCGCCGGACGGTCCGTCGTAGTGATCATTCGCGTCTCGCTGGCGTCGTCGATGTCCGCGAGTGGCGCGTTCGGCCACTGATCGACCTGGAGCGCACTGCGCTGCGCCCGATTATAGAGGCGGCGCGCACGCGCCAAAATTGGTGCTGACCGCAGGCGGTTCGAAGCCACCGCTCATAGGGCCTTGATTCCCCGGGCGAACGGATCGGTACTTTCGAAACACAGGCGGCCTTCCGCCATGATGTGCGCGCGGCCGGTGATGACCGGAATCACCACGGTTTTACCTTCAACGTGGGCGCGCTGATAACTGGCATCGAACACGCTGCCGATAATACTTTCCTGGCGCCATATCTCGCCCTCGGCAAGCTGGCCGTCGTCCGCAAGGCACGCAACTTTGGCGCTCGTGCCGGTGCCGCACGGCGAACGATCGTAAGCGCTGCCCGGGCACAGGACGAAGTTGCGGCTGTCGATGCCCGCATGCGGCGAGTCTGCAAACAATTCGATGTGATCGATCAGCGCGCCGTGTGCGCCCGTAATGTTCTGCGCCTGCAGCGCATCGCGCACGGCATCCGTGAACACGGTCAGACGAGCGATGTTGCTTGTGGCGAGTTCCTGACCATGGTCCGCCGCGAGGAAAAACCAGTTGCCGCCCCAGGCGACGTCGCCAGTGAGCGGTCCGTGACCCGGGACATCGACGGTGACCGCATGTCGATACCGGTATGCAGGGACGTTGCGAACGCTCACGCTGCCGTCTTCATTGAGCGTTGCCTCCACGACGCCTGCCGGCGTCTGGATCTTGTGCAATCCCGCCTGGATCCTCCCGAGATGAGCGAGCGATACAACGAATCCTATGGTCCCGTGACCACACATGCCGAGATAACCGACGTTATTGAAAAAGATGACCGCCGCCGCGCACTCGGGATCATCCGGCTCGCACAACAACGCGCCCACGATGACGTCAGAACCGCGCGGCTCAGTGACGACGCCTGCGCGCCAGTCGTCGTGCTGTTCGCGCAAATTGTCGAGGCGACGGGTCAGCGTCCCGGTGCCAAGATCCGGGCCTCCGGATATGACAAGGCGCGTCGGTTCGCCACCGGTATGCGAGTCGATGAAGTTCAGGGTTTTCATGCTGTCATCGTAGGAATCGGGGCGCGTTGCGTCTTGGTGGCACTAGGCACGTTCAATGCCGATTTCAGCATAGTCAGGCTAGTGCCGCGGCGCTTGTCTGATCGCGGTGTCTTGCGGCATAGCCAGGAAATTCGCTATGCCGAAATCGGCATCCAGCCTGCGTGATTGATGCAAGACCAACCGTCCAGCAATGCTTAGACTCTATTCCATTCACTATTGTCAGGAGCACTGCCGTGGCACATATCTGGGAAGGCGTCATGCCGGCCGTTACAACCAAGTTCAATGCGGATTTCAGCATAGACCGCGAGTGGACCGGTAAGAATATCGAAGCGCAGATCAGCGCAGGCGTAGACGGCATCATTGTCTGCGGGTCGCTGGGGGAAGCGTCCACGCTCTCGCTCGACGAAAAGCTGGACGTGCTCGACATCGCCGTCGATGCCGCCCAGGGCCGCGTGCCCGTGCTGCTGACCATCGCGGAGAACAGCACGCTCGACGGCTGCCGTCAGGCCGAACTCGGCGTGAAGCACGGCGCCGCGGGTTATATGGTCTTGCCGGGGCTGCGTTATGTATCGGATCGTCGCGAGACGCTGAATCATTATCGTGTGGTTGCGAGCGCAAGCCCGCTGCCGATCATGGTCTACAACAACCCGCTTGCATACGGCGTGGACGTGACGCCCGACATGTTCGCCGAGCTCGCGGACGAAAAGAAGTTCGTCGCAATCAAGGAATCGGCCGGGGACGTGCGGCGGTTCACCGACCTTATCAATGTGGTCGGCGATCGATACGCGCTCTTTTGTGGCGTCGATAACCTCGCAATGGAAGCCGTCCTGATGGGCGCGCATGGTTGGGTCGCGGGGCTCGTCTGCGCATTTCCGCAGGAGACCGTCGCCATTTTCAAGCTGCTTAAAGCCGGCCGCCTGGACGAAGCGCGCACGATCTACCGCTGGTTCGCGCCCATGCTCGCGCTCGATGTCTCCACGAAGCTCGTGCAGAACATCAAGCTTGCCGAAGCGATGGTCGGCCTTGGCACCGAACCAGTCCGCCCGCCGCGCTTGCCGCTGGCAGGCGACGAACGGCGCCAGGTCGAGTCGTTGATCAGGCATTCGATCGAGACACGCCCGGTCTTGCCGGCTTACTAAAGCCAACTCGCAAATACGTTTTGCGGTCGGGCAAGATCCAGCGCTTGCCTGACATTTTCTCCGCGCCAGTCGCACATCGATCCGGCTACATCACGAAGCCATTCCACGCGTCGCCCTCCTCCTCCAAGCGCCGGAAAAACCACCGAGCAACGCAGAATTGTCGCGTTCGTTATATTTTTCTGTATATCACGGTACTATTCGCTTACGCCGAAGATTGTCCACACGGCAGCCGAAAACAGCTATTGAAAGCATTACAAGGAGTTCCCGATGTCCGGGCAGCAGGCAAGTACACCTCGCATCGCAGCGTCGACTTCAATCGCGTCTGGTTCGTCGGGCGCAATCACGCCGCTCAACACCGCGCGCGATCCCGGACATACGGCAGCGATCCGCGAAGTTGTCGATGCGTTCCGGAACCTTCATGCAAGCGTCGCCCGTTTTGTATTGATGCTCGAAGATTTGCTGGGCGATGCGCGCTCGCTCGAGGCGACTACCGGACAGTCGCTGGGCGAACTCTTGACGTCGCTCTATGATCACGCGCGCGCTCTGGGTTTCGTGCGGATCGATGATCTGCGCCTTGCCATAGACACGGCGCGCTCGGCGGAACAACAACGTGACCTGGTCTTCCAGGTCACGCCGGGAAGCGGAACCGAGGGTTTGCAGCGCGTTGCGCGCGGCTTTCAACGGCTGGACGCGACCTTCGTTGGCCTATGCGTCGAGCACGTGCTGGAGCAGCATTATCGCGACCGCGCCAATACCGGCGCATCCGTCTAGCGGCAAGCCCGGCACAGGGGTTCGAATTTGCTCCGTTATATTCGATGGTATATTTCGGTATCCATGCGCCGGACAATCCTTGTGCCGTTTTGTGCAGCTTTAATGTCCTGCCGCTTGAAATTCAGATCGTTTCGAGGTGAATGTGCAATCCGTTCCCCCTTTCCGCTCCGCCCTGACGGGCCTCGCCCGTGCGCCCTCGAGTGAATTCGCCAGCAGCGCGGGCGCTTACAAGCGTCTATCGGCCGATGCATGCTGCGCGCCCTCCGAGGCGGAGCTTCGCAGCGCGACCCGTCGCGCGCGGCTGGTGGACCTGGATTCGCACCTGCATTGCTCGATTATTGGAACCTGCCTGAGCACGAGTGAACTCAGGAAGCTCGTTCCCAAATTCACCGATCTCGACAAGCAGCACGCAACCGACCTGGAAATTCATCATGCGGCGGTGGAACTCGCCATAGAAGGCGGCCAGGGCGCCAAGGCCTTGCAAAAGGCACTCGATGTGCGTTATTCGGGCGCGGTGCGGCGCTTTGAAACGGCCAAAAGTCCTGAAGCATTGTTGACGCTGTGGAAAGAAGCGCTCAAAAGCGGCGACATCCCGCCCGCATACTGGGCGCTGATGACGCATCCGCAAGCCGTCATGAGCGTGCGGCAGGTTGCGTTCGGCGACCTGCATATGCTGTCGCATTTGGTCGGCGCGGCTAACCGCGCGGACATTCGCCGGTTGGTCGCGTTAGAGGAAGAAAATGCGGCGCTCAAGGACAAGATCGAGCGTCAGCAAGGCAAGCTGCTTGAACTCGGCACCGAGCGCGATGCAACCATACGTGAGCTGACCGGACAACTCGCGGAGATGTCGGCGAAGGCGCAGCGTGCGCCGGATATATCGGAGGGCAGTCTCGAAGCTGAAGTCCTGATGCTTCGCGACGCGCTTGATGCTCGCGACGAGCGCCTGGCAATTCACACCAGCCGCCGGGAAGCCGCGGAACGGCGCGCGATCAACGAGCAGAACCATGCACGTACGTTGAGCGCGCGCCTTGACGACACCATTGCAACGCTCAACATCGTGCAGGCCGAATGCAGCGCGCTCGAGCAAGCGATGCTCACCCAGGGAGATGAAGCAGGATCGCGCAGTGCGGACCTCGAAAATCTCGCAGGCAAGCGCGTGGTGTATGTAGGTGGCCGGCCGGGATCGAACGCCGCGCTGAGGCAACTGGTCGAATCGGCAGGCGGGGATTTTGTCGTGCACGACGGCGGCATAGAGGATCGCAAGGGCATGTTTGCCGCTGCGTTGCCACGTGCGGATATCGTGGTATTTCCGGTGGATTGCATCGATCACGATTCCATGAATCTGCTTAAGCGCGTGTGTGATCGGCATCAAGTCGATTACCATCCGGTGAGAACCGCGAGCGTCGCGAGCTTCATGGAATTGATGGCGCGGCTAAGGCGCACAGCTTCGCAACCCCCGGCCTCGCACTTTTGCCTGCGGCACGGCTAAGCCGGCGCAATCGAATCTTAGCGCTTCATCATCCGGGTCAGCGCGGAAATCTGCGGCGAGCAACTCCTTGCCGCTTCTTCTTCAATCTCCCGATACAACCGCACGATCTTTTCGCCGACCGGCGTCAGCACACACCCGCCACCTGACGAGCCACCTGTCTCCGACGACGTCGCCGGCGTCTTCAGCGTCCGGTTCAACTCATCGATAAGCAGCCACGCCCGCCTGTATGACATGTTCAGACTTCGCGCAGCGGCCGAAATGGAACCGTGTTCCCGCACGGCTTCGAGCAGATCGATTTTCCCCGGTCCGATCGCAACGGCATCCGCCTGCCGGATGCGCATGCGAAAACGCACCTCGGGTTGATTCGATGCGGATGGGGTCGGGGCTTTCGTGGATTTGGCCATGCGCGAAAGCATACACGAGCGACGCGGACCGAGGCTTATGCAGGCCGGCTGGACGAGATGTCCCCCGCGCTATGTCCCGGGACCAAAACAAAAGCCGAAATCTTCGCAGCCGGGACATCCGGGTGCGGGTTGCGGCGCCATGCCCATCGACAGCGCGAGCTCTCGAGCCAGGAATTTCTTCCATCGCGTTCCGTCGGTATTGCGCATTGCGAGCGCTGGAAAATATCGGCCAAGCATTGCAGTGACTTCATCACGCCCGCCAAGGCCCAGGTCACGCCATAAATGATCGGGCCGCAAGCACGCATGCGCGATGATCGTCGCTACACACTGCGCGTTCGTCGTATCGGCGGAATCGGCACTATGACTTAGCAAAAAACGGCTAAGCGTTTCAACGAACGCCGCGTTCTCTTCTGATTGAATCCCTACCTTGGCAATGGGTGCCGCCAGCCCACCGAAATGCCGTGTGTAGAGCCAAGCCGTTTGCTCGCGCGATAACCCCAGCAGATGCGGTTCATCGTGCGCACAAAGCAGCGTGGCGAATAAAACGGTGTCAGAGGAATGCGGATTTGCCGACGCCGCAATCAGGTCAGCGCGGGTTCTGTGCATTGGGCCAGGACGTGCCATTGATGAGCATCAAGCATGAGTCGAACCGCGTGGGCGACCAGTATGCCACGCCGCAGATGTCGTCAAGCCATTGTGTCAGGAACCATACAAATTCGAAAATCACGTTTACCAAATGCTGACGTATCGTTATATTCCGGTCGATATTTCGCAATCGAAATACACCTGCAATAAAAGCCTGATCGCTGCACACCTTAGCAGCATCGACCTAATACAAAACCAGGAAAGATCAATGAAAATGAAGATCGTGGCGGCGGCCGCATTGAGTACGTTCGGCGTAGTCGCACATGCACAAAGCAGCGTGACGCTTTATGGTTTGATCGACGCCGGTGTGAGCTATGTCAGCAATGCAGCAACGGCCACCGGACACGACCATTTGATCCGCTATGGCGACGGCGTTGCCCAAGGAAGCCGCTGGGGCCTGCGCGGTGCAGAAGACCTGGGTGGCGGCCTGCAAGCCATCTTCACGTTGGAAAGCGGCTTCAGCTCCGGCGACGGCACCCTGGGTCAGGGCGGGGCGCTGTTCGGCCGTCAGGCGTATGTGGGCATAGCGAAGAAAGGGATTGGCTCGGTGACGCTCGGCCGTCAGTATTCGTTTTCGACCGATTACCTCGGCGGCAACTATTCAATGGGCGGCCAGACGCCCGCCGGCAACTACGCATACCACATCAACGACCTGGACCAGCTCACGTCCAGCCGTATCAACAACTCGATCAAGTTCAGCAGCGCCGGTTTCTCGGGCCTGACCTTCGGCGCCTTGTACGGCTTCTCGAACCAGGCGGGATCGTTCGCCGGTTCGCCGACCACGACCGCCGGCACCACGACCACGCAAGGTTCGTCGAGCACGGTCAGCGCGGGTGTGAACTATGCGCAAGGCCCGTTCGGCATTGGCGCAGCCTACACGAACATCCGCTTCCCGAATGGCGCCACGCCTGCATTCAGCGTAAGCATCGCCAACGTGAACACGGGCGGCTTGCGTGACCTCGAAACCTTTGGCGTCGGCGCGCGCTACATGATTGGCGCCGGCACGGTCTGGGGCCTCTGGACCCACACCAGGTTCGAGCCGATCACCGGCGCAGAGTCGAAGCTGAACAACTATGAACTGGGCGGAAAGTACGCATTCACACCGGCATTGAGCGCGGGCCTGGGCTACACGTTCTCGAAGCTCGATGACCACTTCGAAGGCAAGTGGCATCAGGTCAACAGCGTGCTGGACTACGCGTTCTCAAAGCGTACCGATGTCTACGGAATCGTGGCTTACCAGAAGGCGTCTGGCAGCAACACGGTCAATGGCCGTAACGTTCCGGTGCAGGCGGAAATTGGTTCGAGTTCCAGCTTCCTCGGCAACTCGGGGACGGGCGCGAACAACCAGGTAGCGGTTCGTATCGGCTTGCGCCACAAGTTCTGATTAAGCATTGAAGGCGAGCGCTGCACGCGGCGCTCGCAGTCAATTGCTTAGTGTGGTCTAGACCGTCAATACGCGGGCCACGATTCGCGCAAGCCGCTTTACATGACGCGGCGCTGGAAGAATATCCGCGCCGGAAAATAATATAGGCGCGCCCTCCTCGCTGGTGATCGTCCGGCCACCACACTCATAAGCCACGATCACGCGCTCTCCTACGGGCGTATTGAACAACTCGTGCCACGAGAAAATCACGGCGTACCCGTCCTGCGCCACGGCGATAAAAACTGTTCGCTTGAATTGTCCTGCCGGCTCGGGTTGCAAGCCCGCTCTCAGAATCAGATCCTTCAACAGCACGCCACGGTACGTATCCACGCTTCGAATAAAACGGTTGGTCGTATAGCAGCGAAGGTCGAAGGGATCGGAGACAACCGCAGGTTGTTCCCTGAATTCCGCGAGGTCGACCGTCAAGGGACGCAAGAAATCGCCCTCCAGCGAAACGACAGTCTTGGCGTCCTCGACTAAGAGTGCCTGAGCGTTGGCATCACTCATCTTGTGTCCTCCAGGGACCGGTTGCAGAAAACTGGTACGTCATTATATCCACGGGAATATTACGACGTCGAAAAGCGATGCTGACATGCGCGTGAACCATGTTGGACATACCGCTTTTCGCATATGCGCGTGCGGCCGGGAACAACCGGGACTTAAGCGTTATATTGAGTGCCCCGTCGCAACGAGAACCAACATGGTTTTTTCATATCTGACCGCGCGTCTTGTGAGCCTTCCGCGCATCGCTTTCTGTGCGTTGTCGGTGTCGGTGGCGTTATCGCTTGCGGGTTGCGGGTCTGCGCAAATCGCAAGCGCGCCTCAGCGAATAACGCTCGATGCGCGCCCTAACGGCATTGCTATTGCTCAAGCCGATAGCCGCATTTTCATAACCGACGATAAAACCAACAGCGTGCTTGTATCGACGGATGGCAAGACCTTTGTGCCGTTTGCAGTCATTGCGCCAGTCGCGGGACAACCCAATGCGCTCAGTCAGGTGACGTTCTCGACCAAGGGCACATTGTTGATTGAACGCTTTGGTTTTGGTACGTCCGGCGCCGTAATGGAGGTCGGCGCGAACAAATCAGTGGCAATGCTTTCGGGGATCGATCCTGCACGGCGCCGGTTGGGACTGGCCGTTATCGGCCCGGGGAGATTGCTTTCAACATGGTTCGTCAAGGAGGGGAGCGCGCCCGCAACGGGCGGCGTAAGCCTGATCACTTACGACGAATCCACGCACGCGGCATCCGAACACAACGTGCTGTCCGGGTTGGCGAAACCTGTGGGAATTGTCGTGCGAGGCGATGCGGTATCGATTTCGGACCAGGGGAACAACATGATTCTCAAGACCAGCCTTGCCGGATTGCTGGATCATTCGCAAGCGGGCGGCCTCAAGACGCAAGTGGTGAAGATCAACGGTCCGGATCTGCTTGCCATTGATACAAGCGGTGCGCTCTACACAAAATGCAACGCAACCGCGGTATGCCGGATCACGCCTGACAACACGGTGACTGAAGTCGCAAACGGTTTCGACGATGCGCGCGGTGTGGCAATCGACCCTTTGCACCGTTCGCTTTACGTCGTGGACCGTGCAAAAGGAGCAAGCAGCGCCAGCACTTTGAGGATCATTCCGCTGAACCAGGCCGCTGCCACTAACTGATCTGACTTAATCATCCACGCCGATGATCACGCTCGACGCCTTGAAGATCGCCGTAGCCACCTTGCCGGTCGCGAGCGCAAGACGTTGAGCACTTTCATTCGTGACGATCGCCGCGATCTGCGCGCCGCCCGCTACGGTAATGACGACTTCCGTATTCACGGCGCCCAGCGTGACCGCTGAGATCGTACCGGCAAAGCTGTTTCGCGCCGACGTCTGGCTGTTGGCCACGTCGACCATCACGATGACCGACGACGCCTTGACCAACGCAAACGCAGCCTTACCGGCCGCAAGACCCAGGGACGTCGCGCTGCCATGCGTAATCACCGAGACAATCTCGAGGCCGTCGTTGGCGCGCAGCACGATTTCGTCGTTCACGGCGCCGTGTTTGACATCCACCACTTCACCCACAAATTGATTTCGGGCGCTTGTACGCATTTTTATCTCCGGTTGCGGCGTCCTCAGGCGGGCATGAACGGCCGCAAGGCAAGAACGCACGTTGTAGTGTGATTGCCGGTTCGCAGGCAAGCCAGAAGTTTACCTGCGCAACAGGGCGGAAGCGAGTCAAATTGCCGTGAAAAACCGCCTTTCGACGTGATGATCGGGTTAGCGAACTCCGTATGTCTCAGCGTAATATAGCGCCCTTTATTACGCCCTTTATTACCCCTTGGTACCTTTCAACCAGAATCGGAAAACCGTGGAGAACAAGATGATCCGTAAGGCAATGGTGTCTGTTGCAGTGATGGCCGGCGCGATGTTCGCGCACGCCGCAGTAGCCGACGACAACGTCGTCAACGTCCTGTATGCAGGCTCGCTCGTGAACCTGATGGAGCGCAGTGTCGGTCCTGCGTTCGAGAAGGAAACCGGTCTTCATTTCCAGGGCTACGCGGCGGGTTCAAACAAGATTGCCAACGAGATCAAGGGCAAACTGCGTCGCGGTGATGTGTTCATCAGCGCAAGCCCGAAGGTCAACACGGGTTTGATGGGCGCGGCCAATGGCGATCATGTCGCGTGGTATGTGACCTTCGCCGAATCGCCGTTAATGATCGGCTATAACCCGCGCAGCAAGTTCGCGGGCGAATTCAAGACCAAGCGCTGGGATCAGGTTCTGCAGGAACCGGGCATCAAGATTGGCCGCACCGATCCCAAGCTGGATCCGAAGGGCGCGTTCACAGTCGAAACGGTGACGAAGGCGGCCGGCCTTTATCACCAGCCTGATCTGGTCGAGAAAACCCTTGGCGCCGCCGAGAATCCGGAGCAGGTCTTGCCTGAAGAAACGCTTGTCGGACGTCTGCAATCCGGACAACTCGATGCAGGTTTCTTCTATTCGACCGAAACGTCGGACCTGAAGATTCCATCCATTCGTCCCGCGCCTGAATTGCAGGCCAAGGCGAGCTACACGCTCGCCATCCTGGGCGACGCGCCAAATTCAACAGGCGCCACGCGTTTCGTCGACTTCCTGCTGAGTGCAAAGGGACGCGAGTTGCTGAAGGAACATGGCGTCGATGTCATCAAGCCCGCTGTCACAGGTAACGCGCAGGCCATGCCGCCGTCGCTCCAGGCTGTGATCGACGCGACGCAATGAGGCGCGTCGCTGCGCGACCTTTGTCGTGGCTCGCAGCGCTGCTCGCGGTCTATCTATGCGCGCCGTTCCTCGCCGGCATTCCGCAGATCGGCGCCGCGGACTGGCAGGGTGTCGACTGGCGCTCGACGCTTTCGGCAGTCGCGGTATCGGCGGGAAGCGCGAGCGTCGCGTCGCTTGTCATCCTGATCGGCGGCGTGCCGTTGGGGTATCTGCTCGCACGATCCACTTCGAAGCGTTCGGCGTTGCTTGGTTTTATCGTGCAGTTGCCGCTTGCGTTGCCGCCGCTGACCAGTGGCGTATTGCTGCTGTTTTTGCTCGGCCCCTATAGCTGGATCGGGCAACTGACCGGCGGCAAGCTGACCGACTCGTTTGCGGGCATCGTGCTCGCGGAGACGTTTGTCGCCGCGCCGTTTTTGATCATTGCGGCACGCTCGGCGTTTGCCGCAGTCGACCCTATGTTCGAAGACGTGGCCGCGACGCTCGGGCACCGCGCGGGCAGCCGCTTTTTTCGTGTGACGCTGCCGGTTGCCTGGCCCGCGATCAGCGCCGGTCTTGCACTTGCTTGGTTGCGCGCGTTCGGAGAATTCGGGGCGACCGTGATGGTCGCGTATCACCCGTATTCGCTGCCGGTGTACACGTACGTAGTCTTCGGCGGACAGGGCCTGCCTGCCATGATGCCGTTGCTTTTGCCTACGCTTGCAATCGCCATTGTGTGCGCGGCACTGTCGATCTATAGCCGCAACGGGCGCGGTACGTCGAGCGTGGAATTCGTCAATGCAGACGATACCAATGACCTTTCACAATCACATGCCGCAATCGATACCGACGACCGCCGTTTGAGCATCGTATTGAAAAAACAGTTGGGCAGCTTCGATCTCGATATCAAATGGGCGCCGCAAACACGGCGTCTTGCGATCATCGGAACGTCGGGTTCAGGCAAGTCGATGACCTTGCGCCTCATCGCCGGACTTGAAACCGGACGAACAGCGATGGTGTCGCTGGGAGATGCGTCGTTGACGGGCCTTCCGCCCGAGGCACGCAAGATTGGTTATATGCCACAAGACTATGGCCTCTTTCCGCACATGACGGTCGCGCAGCAACTCGCGTTTCCCTTGAGCGCAGATGCCGCCAGCGCGTGGCAATGGGTCGAGCAGCTTGGACTTTCAAGCCTGCTTCAACGCTTGCCGCAGGAGCTGTCGTTCGGTCAGCGCCAACGCGTGGCGCTTGCTCGCGCGCTGACGCAACACAGTCAGCTTCTGCTCTTCGATGAACCCTTCGCCGCCCTCGATACCCCGCGCCGCCGGCGTCTTCAGCAGTCCCTGCGCGAGCTGCAAAAGGAGATATCGGCGGTGACGGTGATCGTTACGCATGATCCCGATGAAGCTGCCTTTCTCGCCGATGAAGTCCTCCTGATCGAACAAGGCCGCGTGCTTCAGGCGGGGTCCGTGAGCGACGTGTTCGAGCGGCCGGCAACGCTGCGCGCGGCGCAATTGCTGGGTCTGCACAACGTCGGACAAGGCGTGCTCGTTGAACCGGGCGTGGTCGAACTGGGTGGATCGTTACGTTTGAGCATTGCGCAAGATAGCGCAATGGGACGCAACGTCATGTGGCGACTTCCGGCGTCGGCGATCACACGAGATCAAACGGGCGCGTTCGAGGGCATTGTGGAAAGCATCGAATTGCGTCGCGGCGAGCGCTACGCGCGACTGAAGATCCGGGGCGCTGCATTTGACATCCCCACCGATGACCCGCAGATGAAACCCGGCACGCCGCAGCGTTTTGCAATCGATATGAACCGGTTAACCGTTTGGCCCATTTAAAAAGCCGTCATTTTTCCAATGACGGCTTTTTCCAAGTTCCACAAACGAACCTCAAGCAACCCTCAAGCGGCCGCTTCCTCTTGCAACATTTGCTGCGTGGCTTCTTCATCGCCATAAAGGTGCAGCAGGCGATATCCGCTCTTGTACACCGGCTGCAGGCGGAAATGGTTGATCGGCTCGATGCTCAACGCAAGCCTCAGGCGCGACACGTGGCTGTCGATGGTACGCGTGCT
>NZ_JBSIPA010000918.1:0-768 GCF_053574605.1 Caballeronia sp. M23-90
TGCCAGTCCCACCACCGGTGCCGCCGCCGGTGGTGAAACTGGCGGCGGTACGGGTGGTGGAACTGGTGGTGGAACACCGACAGTGACCCCCGTTGCAGGCGTCGCCTCCAACGCGGGCAATCTCGTCACGGCGGTGGGCAATACGGTCTCCGGTCTCGGCTCGGTCGTCGGCAATGCCAACGTGCCGGGCGTGAGCCCCGCCACGACTCAGGCGGCAGGCGACGTCGTATCGAATCTCGGCGGGGCCGTGGGCGCGCTTGGCAACGGCGTATCGCAAGGTCTTGGTCAGATCGGATCGAGCGCCAATCCTGTCGGCACGACACTCGCGAGCACGGGCAACGTCGTGCAGAAAGCAGGCGATGCAGTTTCAAGTGCAGGCGATCTGGTGACCGGTGTCGGCAGCGGCGCGCTGTCCCCGCTCGCACCAGTCACGACACCGGTCGGAACCCTGGTCAGCGGCGTCGGCGGCGCGGTCACGCAGGTCGGCGGTGCGCTCGGCACCACGTTGTCGACAGGCGCTGTCAGTCAGGTCACGCAAGGTGTCAGCACACTGATCACCCCGATCACGACGATGGCCAGTTCGCTCACGCAAACGGTCGGCTCGGCAACGGGTCTTGGCGCACCGGTCAACAACTTGCTCACCACGCTCGGCGGCACGCTGAACTCGGCGGGCCAGACGGTGGCATCGACGGGTAACAATCCGCTCGCAAGCGGCCTGGGCGGCGTCGTGTCCAGTACCGGAACGACGCTGGCATACGCCGGCGGACT
>NZ_JBSIPA010000919.1:0-847 GCF_053574605.1 Caballeronia sp. M23-90
TTCGAGCGCGAACGCGAGCGAATCGGGAGCAAGGTGAAGCGTGGCGAGGCGTGCGTCGGAGGACGCCCGGCTGCTATCCGCCGATGATACGGCGCGGCGTCGGGAAGGCTTTTCGGTCATGTCGAGGCAAAGGCGTTCGAGCCGGCCGATGCCGGTCCGCGCAAACGAAGCATTGTAGCCCGGGAGGCGAAGCGGCCCGGGATCGGAGCGGTAGCGCTGGCCGATCGGACAAGGCTCGAGGTTCTCTCGGCTCGAAAAAAACGAGCTCATTGCCGAGTTTTTCGCAATGAGCCCGATCGGTTTCTACTGAAGTCCCGATGCGCGTCACTCCATGCGGCCGGTCCGCGCCATTTCCATCAAACGCGCGACACGTTCTTCCGTGGCCGGGTGCGTGGAAAACAGTTTGGAGATTCCGCCGCCGGCCAGCGGATTCATGATCATCATCTGCGCAGTGGCGGGATGTTGCTCGGCCGTGGGAAACGGTGTGCCCGACGCATACGCATGAATCTTCTCGAGCGCGCTCGCCAGCGCCTGAGGATCGCCGGAAATCTGCGCGCCGCCGCGATCGGCTTCGAATTCACGTGCCCGCGATATGGCCATCTGGATCAGCGCGCCGGCGATTGGCGCAAGAATCGCGACCGCAATACTCGCGATCGGATTCGACGGACGTCCTTCCGAATCGCGGCCGCCAAAGAACATCGCGAAGTTGGCAAGTGCGGAAATCGCGCCGGCCATGGTCGCCGATACCGTCGAAATCAGGATGTCCCGATGCTTCACGTGCGCAAGTTCGTGCGCCATCACGCCGCGCAGTTCGCGCTCGGACAGCACGCGCAGGATGCCCGTGGTA
>NZ_JBSIPA010000920.1:0-845 GCF_053574605.1 Caballeronia sp. M23-90
TCATTTCTTCAGATCAGCCTTGCGATCTTCCCGGAGCATGTCCTTCAACGTGCCGTTGTCCCGGGAATTTTCGGCGGCCTCTTCAACAACACCAACCTTTCGGCAAGCGGTTCGCAGAAGTTCAACGGCTCCGGCGGTGCAAGCGCGGCCAACACGTTCAATGGCACGCTGACCGTGACCGTCACTGGCGTATTGCCAAACGGCAACCTGCTCGTGAGCGGCGAAAAACAGATGCTCATCAACCAGGGCAACGAATTCGTGCGCTTCTCCGGCGTGGTCAATCCCACGACCATCTCGGGCGCCAACACGGTCTATTCGACGCAAGTTGCCGACGCGAAGATCGAGTATTCGGCGAAGGGTTATATCGATGAATCGCAGAACATGGGCTGGCTCCAGCGGTTCTTCCTCAACGTGGCGCCCTTCTGATCATGACACTCGCTCTCCGTTTTTGCTTTGGCGCACTCGCTCTGGCTTTGGCCGCGGTGCTGCCGCAGGCGGCGCAAGCCGAACGCCTGAAGGACCTGGTGTCGTTTCAGGGCGTGCGTGACAACCAGTTGATCGGCTACGGCCTCGTAGTCGGCCTGGATGGCACCGGCGACCAGACATCGCAAACGCCGTTCACCACGCAAAGCCTGACCAACATGCTGGGCAACCTCGGCATCACGTTGAACGCCGCGACCACCCAGAACATGCAGTTGAAGAACGTCGCCGCCGTGATGGTCACCGCCGTTTTGCCGCCGTTCGCGCGGCCGGGCGAGGCGATCGATGTCACGGTGTCATCGCTGGGAAATGCGAAGAGTTTGAGCGGCGACATCAGCAGCGTACCGCCGCGCAAACTCTTCGCA
>NZ_JBSIPA010000921.1:0-837 GCF_053574605.1 Caballeronia sp. M23-90
CCAGCCCAGCGGGCTGCGGTACGGGCTTCACTACAGATTTCATCGGATTGGCCATGAATTGCATCCTGTCTTTGTACTCTAATTGGTCCAAGGCAGGTGTCGCATCTCATATTGGCACGCAGGGCTGACGGTAAGTACGGGAGTACGGCCGTTCATCGATGAAGCAACGGGCAGTAAATTCTTTTTAATCATTTTTAACGAGATCGTTGATGCAAGCGCTGGATCGGAGATCGCGGAACATCCTCGCGCCAGTAAGGCTCGCAACCCGTTGATCGATTCGCTGGAATCAGAACTGCGCACGGCACGCAATCAGTTGCAGGCGAGTCTGGAACATGCCGATGCATCCACCGAAGAGCTCAAGGCGTCCAACGAGGAACTGCAAGCGATCAACGAAGAGCTTCGCTCGACAACCGAGGAGTTGGAGACCAGCAAGGAAGAGCTTCAATCAATTAATGAAGAACTCGTAACCGTTAATACAGAGCTGCAAAGTAAGATTTTTGAAACAGGCAAGGCCAATGATGATTTGCTTAATCTGATTTCGGCAACGGGCATTGCCACCGTTTTCGTCGATCGCGCAATGCGAATCAGCCGTTTCACGCCAACGGCGACGACACTCTTCAACATCATCCCGTCAGACCTTGGCCGCTCGTTGCTCGACATTACGCATCGGCTGGATTATCCAACTCTCGCCCAAGATGCGGCTGAAGCCTTCTGCGTATTCCACGCAAAGTGAATGGCCATTCCACGGCAAAGTGAATCGTGATTCCAAGGCAAAGCGAACAGGAATTCCACGTCATCGCGAACAAACGGAGCGCAGCGACGCGGGGCCTTTGCTAT
>NZ_JBSIPA010000922.1:0-836 GCF_053574605.1 Caballeronia sp. M23-90
TCGCCAGGCAACCGCAGCCGCGCGCAAGTGGGCATTCAAAGCGGGGACGCCGGGGGCATCGGCGAGGGTTGCGTTGGTATCGAACACACGCGCGTCGTGCAGCGTGCTTGCCGACAGAAACGATTTGATTTCCTCATGCACGTCCTGCAAACGCTGTGCATCGACGCGATCGATCTTGGTCAGCGCCACCGCCCCTTGCTTGACGCCGAGCAACTGCAAAATCGCAAGATGCTCGCGCGTTTGCGGCATCACGCCGTCGTCGGCGGCGATCACGAGCAACGCATAGTCGATACCGCTCGCCCCCGCCGTCATGGTGTGCACGAGTTTCTCGTGGCCGGGAACATCGATCAGACCCAGCACGTCGCCGTTATCGAGCGGCACGTACGCATAGCCAAGCTCGATGGAAATGCCGCGCGCCTTCTCTTCCTTCAGCCGGTCCGTGTCCACGCCGGAGAGCGCGCGAACCAGCGTGGTCTTGCCGTGGTCGATATGCCCAGCCGTGCCGACGATCATCCCTCGGAGCCCGCCAGTTGCGCGATGAACTCCGCTTCATCGGCTGCTTCGAGACATCGAAGATCGAGCCGCAATGCGTCATCTGCTACACGCCCTATAACCGGCCGCGGCATCTCGCGCAGCTTCCTTTCGAGCGCAAGCAACTGACGTCCGCCGCGCTTGCCGTCGGCCATCCTGACGACCAGGCCATAGCTCGGCAGTACATCGACAGGCAATGCGCCGCTGCCGATCTGGCTGAACATCGGTTCGACCGCAACCCTAAAACGCTCGCCCGCCGCGCATTGCAACGCGGGCTGGACACGCTCCGCGGTGGCGCGCATGGA
>NZ_JBSIPA010000096.1:0-17929 GCF_053574605.1 Caballeronia sp. M23-90
GCTTCGCACTTGCAGCCGCGATGTCGCTGGCGCTCGGTGCAACGGGAGCTACGAAGTCGCTCGCAAAAATGTTCGCGCCTACTGGCGTTTGATGGGCAGTTTGAAGAACGCCATGACCGGCAGCATGGGGCCCGCAGTCTGGTCACCGGTCCGCGCATCCTGTTGATGGACGAACCGTTTTCCAAGCTCGATCCGCACATGCGCACGCAAATGCATGAAGAATTGCTGCGCATTCACGCGATGCAAAACATGACCGTGCTCTTCGTCACGCACGACGTGGAGGAAGCGATCGTCCTTGCGGACCGTGTAGTGGTGCTCGCACCGCGTCCGGGACGCGTGCGCGAGATCGTCAGCGTCGATTTGCCGCGTCCGCGCAGCGCGACTGACCCCGCCGTCGCCGAAGCGATCCGCCAATTGCGTCTCTTGATCTGACCTATGTCCACTGTCCCACGGAGTTCGTTCGCCTCGACTGTTGTGCAACGCGTTGCGCTTGTCGTGCTGCTGCTGGCCGCCTGGTGGCTCGCGTCGCTGCGCATGCCGCAATTCGTGCTGCCCGGGCCGCAGAGAGTCGCTCATGCATTCGTTGCGCTCGTGCAAAGCGGTACTTTCTTCGACGACCTCGGCGTCACGCTGTATCGGGTCGTCGGGGGATTCCTGCTGGCGGCAATAGTAGGCGCTCCGCTTGGCATTGCGCTCGGATCGAATCCGCGCATCGCGCATTTTCTCGAGCCGCTGCTGTCGATCGTGAATACGGTTTCATCGGCGATATGGGCCGTGTTCGCAATCATCTGGTTCGGCATCTCGAATGCGACCACCATCTTCGTTGTGTTCATGACCGCCATGCCGCTGATCCTGACCAATGTATGGCAAGGCGCGCTGACCGTGGATGGCAACCTCGTCGAACTGGCCCGCAGCTTTCGCATGTCGCAGACGCAAATCATGCGCAAGATCTTTCTGCCGACCATCCTGCCGCATTTCTTCGCCGGCGCGCGTCTCGCGTTTGGGTTTGGCTGGCGCGTGTCGCTGGTCGCAGAGACCATCGGGTCATCGAACGGGATTGGATATCGCTTGCGGCAAGCGGCGGATCTCGTGCAGACGGACCAGGTTTTCGCATGGACCGTGACGCTCGTTGTCTTGATGCTCGCACTCGAAGCCGGGGTGCTGAAGCCGCTCGAGCGCCGCCTGTTTCGATGGAAAAAGACCAACTGAACCAACGGGGATCGAGAAGATGAAATGTTTTGATTTATTCAGGAGAGCGGTGCTTTCCGCAGTCATCGCTGGAGGCACGACATTGGGTGCTGTGCAGGCGGCACACGCGGAACCCATGCGCATAGGCTACTGGACGAGCGGCGTAAGCCTCGGTTTCGGCGCGGTCCTGGAAGCGCAGAAGTTCCTGCAGCAACGTGGTCTGGACGTGACATTCGTCCATTTCTCCGATGTCAACGCGCCCAATCGCGCACTGGCCGCGAATGCGATCGACTTTGCTTTCGCCGCGCCGGCATCGGCCGTCTTCAGCACCGCTGCTGAGGGCGTGCCGCTCAAGATCGTGCTCGCGACACAACCCGCCGACGTCGAATTCGTCGCGCCCGAAGATTCGCCCGTCAAGTCGCTCGCCGACTTGCGCGGCAAGAAAGTCGGCATGTCGCCGCCGGGCAGTTCGGTTGCATCGATAGCAACCGCCGTCCTTCAGGGCAACAACGGCATCAAGCCGACTGATTTTTCCATCGTGCCTGGAAACGAAGGGCGCCTCGCGCAGTTCCTCGTGCAAAAACAAGTCGATGCCGCTGCGTTGCGCTCCGTGACCATCGCGCAATTGAAGGAGCTGAAGGTGAAGCGCCTGGGCAGTTTTGGGGGCGAATGGAAGAAGCTCACGAAGTCCGACGCGACGCCGTATATCGGCGTGAGCGCGATCCGTGCGGACTATCTCAAACAGCATCCGCAGGACGTGGCGAAGCTGATTGCCGGCATGCGCACTGCGTTGCAATGGGGCGCGGCGCATCAGGGCGATGTCGCCGCGATCCTGCAGAAGAGCGCGAACTTGCCGGCCGAGGACGCACAAGCGTACGCCGCGCGCTGGTCGGACATCAATCGTGTGACCTTCGAGCCTATCGATCTGGAAACGCTCAAACGCGAGCATCGGATCTTCGTGGACGGTGGCGTGATCAAAGGCGCGCTGCCCGCCGATCTCTTCGATACCGCGCCCTACGCCGCATCGAAATCAATTCAGTAACGTGGAGAAGACACTGTGACAACCGCAATTCCATCGACCATGAAAGCGCTTGTATTGAACGAGCATGGCGATCTCGATCAACTGCATGTCATCACGGATAAACCGGTGCCGAAAGCTACCCCCGGGCATGTGGTGATCCGCGTGCGCGCATCGTCGTTCAATTATCACGATGTATTCACCGTGAAGGGCATGCCCGGAATCAAGGTGCCGTTTCCGGTCGTGATCGGCCTGGATATGGCCGGCGACATTGCGGAAGTGGGCGAGGGCGTCGATGGCTGGAAGCCGGGGGATCGCGTGCTTGTGAACCCGTTGTATCCCGAGAAAGGCCTGATGGGCGAGATGCTCGATGGCGGCATGGCGCAATATTGCCTCGTGTCTGTCGGCCAGCTGATTGCGTTGCCCGACGCCGTCAGCCACGACGCCGCGTCTGCGTTGCCGGTCGCATATGGCACGGCGCATCGCATGCTGGTCACGCACAAGACTGTGAAAGCCGGCGACCGGGTACTGATTCTCGGCGCGAGCGGCGGGGTGGGTACGGCCTGCATCCTGATCGCGAAGCAACTGGGCGCAGAAGTGATCGCGTGCGCGGGCAGCGACGAGAAGTGCGAGCAGCTAAAAGCGCTCGGCGCCGATCAAACGGTCAACTACAAGAGTACGGACTTCTCGAAGTGGGCCATCGGACAGTACGGAAAGCCGCAGCGGCGCACCTACGACGGCGGTGTTGATGTAGTCGTAAACTTCACCGGCGGCGACACATGGGTGCCATCGCTCAAGTGCCTGAAGCGCGGCGGCACGTTGCTCGTATGCGGTGCAACGGCTGGACACGCGCCCGCAGAAGACCTGCGATACATCTGGAGCTTCGAGTTGAAGATCATCGGCTCCAACAGTTTCTACGATGAAAACCTGCGCGCGCTGCTCGACCAGATCGCCACCGGCGAGCTCGTGCCGGCCATTGACCGAACCTTGCCGCTCGAAGAAGCGGCCGAAGGCTTGCGGCTCATTCGCGACCGCGAAGTGTTGGGCAAGGTCGTCGTCAATCCGTGAATGTAAAGTTGAGTCGAGAGGACATCATGAGCGAAACAACATTGCCGAGTGCGCAGGAAATCGAGGCGCGCCTTCGGCGTGGCCCGTTCCACGAATGGCTTGGGCTGAAAGTGGTATCGGTGAGTGAAGGCGAGATCGAATTGACCGCCACATGGCGCGAAGAATGGGTCGTGAACCCCGACAAGGGTTATACGCACGGCGGAATTCTCGCGGCGCTCGTGGATCTCGCGGCGGACTGGGCGCTGGTATCGAAGACAGGACGCGGCGTGCCGACCATCGATTTGCGTGTGGACTATCACCGTGCCGCGTTCAAGGGCGATCTGACGGTGAAGGGCAAGGTGATCAAGTTTGGATCGCAAGTGTCTGTTGCCGAGGCGCAAGTCTTCGACAAGGACGGCAAGCTGGTCGCGAGCGGACGCGGGGCATATTCAACGGTGACGGCATCGCCGGCAACGTGATGCTTGCGCTCGATCACCTGGTCATCAACACGCGCTTCGATACCGACGCCGCTCAAACCGTCTTCGAGCAACTCGGCTTCACGGTCGCGCCGCGCGGATATCACACGCTCGGATCGATCAACCATGCGATCGTGTTCGGCGATCACTATCTCGAACTGATCGGGTTGCCCGCCGACGGCAAGACTGTGCGCGAGGAAATCCTCAACAGTCCACTAGGCGCGGACGGTCTCGTGTTTCGTACGGATGATCCCGCCGCGACCTTCGCGAGCTTGCAACAGGCGGGCTTCGAGGCCACTGCGCCGCAGACGTTCTCAAGGCCGGTCGAGTGTCTTGGCGATGCACGATTTACTACGGTGCGCCTGAAGCCCGGCCAACTCGATGGCGGCCGCGTCTACTTTTGTCAGCACCTGACCCCCGAGTTCGTGTTTCGCGATGAATGGCAGCATCATCCGAACGGTGCAACGAGCCTGAGTGCACTGCATCTGATCGATGCAGCGCCCGAACCCTATGTGCAGCTTGGCGAAATCGCGGCGGGCTTCGAACTGGTGTACTGGACGCGCAAGACTTTCGACGAGCATTTCGGCGCAATGGCCTCGCACATCGGGTCGCGTGGGCCACATGGCCCACGTTATGCGGGGATCACCGTGCGTACGCCGACGTGGCAATCCTTGGAACAGAAAGCGAAAACGGCCGGGCTGCCCGTTCAAGTTGACGCGGACCGCGTGCTCGTTGCATTACCCCGCTTCGATACCTTGCTGGAATTCAAGCCATGACGTTCCCCACCAATCTTGGTGCTTTGATTGCCCATGACGATGAAAACAGGGACGCCGTCGCTATCATCGGCCTTGACGAAGCATTCAACGCGGATGAATACACGTTCGCGGAACTCGATGCCATCGCAGACGCCGTCGCGCATACGCTTCGCCGCCACTACGCGCGCGGCGAGCGCATTGCGGTCCTCGGGGCGAACTCTGCCGAATTTATCGCGACCATGCTCGGCATCATGCGCGCGGGTCTTGTCGCCGTGCCGGTCAACTACAAGTTTCCGCGGGCGTTGATCGCAGAAGTCATTGCCGACAGCGGTGCACGCCTTGTATTCAGTGATCCGAAACGTTTTTCTGATGCACCAGAGTTGTTGCCGCGCGTCGTATTCAAACACCCGGATGATGCGCAGGGTTTCGATGCGTTCATCGCTGAGGCAAAGACTCATGACGGTCCGTTCGAGCCGATTGTCCCGCACGAAAACGAAGCTGCGCTGTTCCTCTACACCTCGGGTTCGACAGGCAGGCCGAAGGGCGTTGTGCTTTCGCATGCAAGCCATCTGTGGGTCGTCGAGACGCGCCTGAAAGCACAACCCCTGAAGAACGAACGCGTATTGATCGCCGCGCCGCTTTATCACATGAACGCGCTTGCGCTCGCGTTTCTTGCGCTCGCCGCCCGCGCCACGACCGTGCTGATGCCGGCCTTCAACGCGCGCAATTACATTCGTGCTATCGATACGTATCGATGCACCTGGCTCACCTCCGTCCCGCCGATGATCGCGATGATGCTGCAGGAGCGCGATCTCCTTTCGCAGACGGATTTGTCGTCGGTGCGTTACGTGCGCATGGGTTCGGCGCCCGTCAGCGGCGCGCTGCTCGATCAGATCCACGCCCTGCTGCCGAACGCGAAAGTGATCAACGCATACGGTACGACCGAAGGTGGTCCGGTTGTATTCGGCCCGCATCCAAACGGTTTACCGACACCGCCGCTGGCCATAGGCGTGGCGCATCCGCTGGTGCAGCTTCGCTTGATCGATACAAACGGGCAGCCTGCCGACGAAGGCGAACTCGAGATGCGCAGCCCCGGACTCATGAACGGATATCACAATCGTGCAGACCTTGCGCCGCCGATCACACCGGATGGCTTTTATCGCACGAGCGACGTGTTCCGCCGCGATGAAAACGGCTTCTACACGTTCATCGGACGACGCGACGACATGTTCGTTTCGGGCGGCGAAAACATATTTCCCGGTGACGTCGAGAAGATGCTGGAGCGGCATCCGCTGATCCAGCTGGCGAGCGTGATTCCTGTTGAGGACGCCATCAAGGGCACCAAACCGGTTGCGTTTATCGTGCGCAAACCAGGTGCGCAATTGAGCGCCGAGGCGGTGAAGAAGTTTGCGCTCGAGCACGCGCCGGCGTACCAGCATCCGCGGCAAGTATGGTTCGTCGACGCGTTTCCGCTGGCCTCCACGAACAAGATCGACCGGGCGGCGCTCAAGCGCGACGCGGCGAAGCGGCTGGCGAAGGAACTCTAGGAAGGGGCCTATCAAGTTATATCATTGACTTTGATATATTTAAAATCTGATGATATAGTTTGAAATATGAAACCCGATCAGTGGCACTTTTCTCGTCCCGAACTCGCAGCGGGTTATCTCGGCCTGTTTGGACTCGGGTTGTCCTCCGCACGGACCTTGTTTGCCCGCCGTCGGATGGGGAAGACGGAATTCCTGATCAAGGATCTGATTCCCGCGGCGAAGCAGGCGGGTTATCTGACTGCGTATGTGAACCTTTGGGACGACGACGAGGAACCGGCTGGCGCTTTGGTCGGCGCGCTGTATGGCGCTATCGAGCCGAACTGGTGGGCAAAGCTGGCGCGCAAGGCCAATAGTCCCGTCAGGAAGCTGAAGGCGAGCGGCAAGATTCCGGTGTTTGGAGAAGCGTCGGTCGAGGCTGAAATGACGGCTGACGACAACAAGTTTGTCGGCACGTTGCTATCTGATGCGCTGAAGGCGTTCGACTCCCAGACAAAGCCGCTGCTTCTGATCATCGATGAAGCTCAGGTTCTTGCCGCTGCGGCGCATTCGAACTTCGCGCATGCATTGCGTGCTGGGCTCGACGTTCGCAAGGACCGGCTCAAGGTAATCTTTGCAGGCAGTTCGGAGTCGACGCTTCGAACCATGTTCGGTCGCTCATCCGAACCATTTTTCAACTGGGCGCCGCTCGAGCCGTTTCCGTTACTCGGGCGTGATTTCATCCAGTTCATGGTGAAGAAGGTGAATACGATCACCAAACATCAACTATCGATGAAACACGCGGTCGCAGCTTTCGACCAGCTCAATAACACGCCTGAATTTTTCCGCCGCTTTCTCGAGCGGCATCTGACGTATCCGTTCGACGGCCCCGAAGCTGCGCTGGAGTTCACGAAGGAACATGTGTTCAACAGCGATCAGTTCAGGCGTCAATGGACGGGTTTGCTGCCGGCCGACCGGGCGTTGCTCGGCATGATGGCGGATGGCAAGGTCTCTGATTTTCATGGTCAGGCGGCGCGCGAACAACTTGCCGCCTTGCTCGGACTGCCTGAAGCGCCGCCCGTCAACATGCCTGCGCATTCGCTGCGCCGGCTGCAGGCGGACAATATCGTGACCAAGCTGGCGCACGGTGAATATCGGTTCGAAGACGAGGCGTTTGCGCAGTGGATCCGCGAGCATGGCGCGCTAAATGGGGAGGGGTCGAGCTGACCCCCGCCGCATCCCTCAAAACGAGTGGTTAATCCCCACATAAACCCCGGACTGATTGCCACCCGGCGTGGGGTTATCGGAACTCGTCTGGCTGTTCGCTTCCAGCGAAAAATTCGCGCCGTTGCTGTTGCGCACAGTTGCCGCCGTTGCATACAGGAAGGTGCGCTTCGAGAAGTTGTAGGTTGTACCGATTTCGAACATGGTCGCGCGTCCGCCGCCCTGCAATGCATCGCCGTTGGTGTTGATATGGAACACGGCGGCCGTCGTCGCGAACACCGGCGTCCATTGATACGTGACACCGCCCCATTCGTGATCGCCCGAAGTCGGGGCGCCCGCAATGGTGGCGTCCGCATGCATGTGCGTGTAGGCGGCCTGCAGTTTGAACTTGCCTACATACGCGTTGATCATCGCGATGTATTCCCGCGAATACAGGAACAGGTCGGAGAACCGGCCATTCGCGTCGCGCATTTCGTCGAAGATGCCGCGGATCTGGAAGTACTGCCGCGTGTAGGTGAGCTGAATGCCGTCGGATCGGCCGTAGTCGGCAAAGGTGCCGTCGGCGTTCTTTTGTCCCTGATTGAAACTGGTGGTGTTGCCAAGCGAGTATTGGCCGAGAACGTCAATGCCATACCAGTTCGGCGATTGATACTGGATGTTGTTGCTGGTCTTGTTCCAGTTGCGGCTGCGTACGAGTGATGCCGACGACCATGCTTGCTGCACAAACGGATCGAAGTCCCACACGCCATTCGATATGGCGAGCATGCGGCCGAGTGTGAACGTGCCGTAGGTATCGTTGGCAATCCCTACGAACGCGTAACGTTGGTATAAGCGGCCGTTGGTGTCGCCGGCGGTGCCGTCGCTGGTATCGATGCCGGATTCCAGCTTGAAGATGGCCTTGTTGCCGCCACCGAGGTCTTCCGAGCCCTTCAGGCCGAACAGGCCCGTGCCCCATTCGCCGCTTGCGAGCCGCCAGCGGCTATGACCGCCGACGTTGCTCATGTACTCCACGCCGTTATCGATACGACCGTACAGCGTGACGCTCGATTGCGCTTGTGCGCCGCTGACACTGGCGCAACCGACAGCGGCTGCGATCCACAGTTTTTTCATCGTCTCCTCCGAAGTACGGAAGCGATCGCCTGCTATGAAATCACTTTGTAGCGACCGCTTCAATTCGACGGAAGGATACACGCGCTCGCCGAAGCTTGCATTTTCGACCGCGCTGAATGCGCGGGATGCTTTCCCGGCGGCGCAAAAGGCTTATCGTAAGCTTCGGGCAGCTTGCCGTGGAGGGAGATTACGCGCGGCGTCGAAACCAGCCTGTAAGGGATAACCTGTCGCGCGTCGCGGGCAATACTTCATGCAGCATGTCGGCGGACAAGAACACCGCGATCCGGCCCGCGACGGGCAAGATGTCGCGCGTGCCCGAACCTTCCGGATGCAGCCGCAATGCGCCGCCGTGTTCAGGCAGCCAGTCCGCATTCAGATAGACCACGACCGATATGACACGGCTGTCGTCATCGCGGAAACGGTCGCGATGCGGCTTGTACGATGCACCCGGCGGGTAGAACGCGAAGTGGCTTTCGTATTCGTCGAGCCCAAGGAAGAACTCGCGATTCAACGCGATGCGCAGCGTCTCCATGATCGCCAGATACTGGTCGCAGGCGTCGGACTGCCCCGCCTGCAGCCATCGGATCTGGTCGCCGCGGACATCGGGTTGGAGCGACCTCGCCGTGCCCTGGCCCACACCCGCACGCGTCAGGGACCCCGCCGCCGCAAGCGCCGAGCATTCCTGCGCGAGTGCGACCGTGAGGTCCGGCGGCAAAAAGAAGTCCTGCTCTGTCCAGCCATGTTGATGAACGGCATCAAGGATATTTCGATGCAAGTCGTCCACGGGCGCATCAGAAAGCGTCGCCAAGTGCGATCGGGTCACTGCGTGTTCCTTCAAAACGAAGGTGCGGGAGGAAAGTCGGACGTCGTGTCCGGGGCGGGATGGGACTTGAATCCGGGCGAAGGATATTAACACCGCGGCCTTGGTTCCCAACGCGCAATGCCTGACCAGCCGCATCGAGATCATTACGGCGATCAAGCCGTAGCTCTATCACCCGGTCGGATTGGCGAAAATGACGCTGCAGATCGAGAAGATCCGCGGCGGCCGTTTGCGCTCAACCTGGTGAACGCGTGGAACCGGCCGGAACGGGCCAAGGCGGGCATCGGCTTCGCTGAACATGATGAGCGCTACGCCTACGGACACGAGTGGATCAGCGTGGTGAGTGCGCTTTTGCGCGCTATCCTGAAGCAGAACAGCGATCCGAAAACGGTCATGCACCCGACCTTCAGCAAATCCGCGCGTGCGTGAGCTCACGGCCGCTTAATAGAGGTCCGTTTTAAGGCGACCGGGCAGGGCGCGGTCATAGGCATCGGCGTCGAAGGTGCTGTCGCTCACGTTCTTGAGCATCGCGCCGGCGCTCGGCAAACTCGCGCGGTCCACGCGCTTTTCCGCGTTCCACAAGTCGGACCGCACGACCGCCTTCGAGCAATGGAAATACACGGATTCCACGTGCACCAGGATTACCGTGCGCGGCGGTTTGCCGTTCACGCTGAATGACGCGAGCAGGTCGGTATCGTCCGCAATCGATGCCCGGCCGTTCACGCGCATCATTTCTCCCGCGCCCGGAACCAGGAACAGCAGCGCGATGCGCGGGTCTTGCACGAGGTTCCTGAGGGTATCGATGCGGTTATTGCCCGGGCGGTCGGGAATGGCGAGCGTGTGGGGATCGAGAATGCGCACGAACCCCATGGCGTCGCCTTTGGGCGAACAATCGAGTCCGTCTTCTCCCGCCGACGCCAGCATCACAAAGGGCGACGCAAGAATGAACGCGGCGTAGTCCTCGCTGATGAACGAGATCTCCTTGCGCACCGACCGCTCGTTCGGTTTTCCGTAGACGCTTTCCAGTTCTTCGACGTTCGTCAGCATGGCGTGTCCTTGAATGCTTACGCCCGTAGATTAGCATCCGCGTGCGACATCAATGCGAGGCCACCGGATCGAGCCCCGTCTGCTTCACGACAGGCAACGCGGCGGGCGATGCCAGATACTGCAGCAGCGCCCGGGCCTCCGCCGGATGCTGCGAACCCGCCGGTATGCCGGCCGCGAAGCGCGTCACCGATTGCACCGAATCGGGAATCTTGCCGACAAACGTTACGCCCGGCACCGGCAACAGTTCGCTCACTTGCTGGAAGCCAATTTCATAGTCGCCCGTCGCGACCACCGATGCCACCGGAATCTTCGGCACCATGGTCGCCTTCGGACGGACCTGATCCTCGATCCCGAGGCGCTTGAACAACTCGTTCTGTACGTACACGCCGCTTGCGCTATCGGAATAGGCGACGGACTTCGCGTGCAGCAGCGTTGCCTTCAATGCGTCAATCGTGCCGATGTCCGGCTTCGGCGCGCCCGCGCGCACCACCATGCCGATTGCCGAATCGGCGAGTTCGACGCGGGAACCGGGGATCACCTTGCCTTGCTTGATCAGATCGTCAAGCGCGTAGCCGACCATGATGACGACATCAGCGGGTTCACCCCGGGCGAGGCGGTTCGGGATCGCTTCGGGCGCCTTGCCCATCGACGGGCCGAGCGCCGTGTCGAGCGTATTGCCGCTTGCCGCGCTGAATTGCGGGCCGAGGATCTTGTAGGCGGCGGTGAAGCCGCCCGAGCTCATCACATGCAGCTCGGCGGCCTGGACAACGGTCGCGGCCGTTGCAGCGGCGATGAATGTGTACGCGGACAGCTTCAGCAAGAACGATTTCATGGAAGTCATTGGCGGTTGAGAAGGCCGCGAAAGTTTAATCGCCACGAGCCGGCAGGTCGCTAGGGAACAGCCCGGAAGGGCCCGTATTGAACCAAGGCTTCAGCTCAGGCTGAGCTTTCGCACAAACTGTTAAATAGTGAAAACTCTACATAAACAGAGACTGAACAGCGGTAGAGTGGTGCATCGAAAACAGCACTCGCACTTCAGGTTGCGTTTTCGGAGAACCGTTTAATCCAGCGTGTGGAAAACCACTCCACGGCGCGATCAAAACGTAAGCTCGAGGGCATCGGTGAAAAACAAAAGTCTTTACCAGGGTAATCATGCGTCGAGCATTATCGATGCCGAAATAACGCATATACGGGCCGTGATGTTTCGCTGTGTCCGAGCGAATGCCGACGGCGCGATTTTTCACGCCAAATACTGGCAAAACCGCTTGATCACGTTACGGGATTCCGGCTTGAGCCGTTTGCAACGCGACGCGGTGCAATCGCTTTTAAGCGGTTTGAGGGAACAGATTTAACGAAGGGGTTTGAGAATAAGGCCGGGGGGCTAGTCATGTTGAGTAAGTCCATTGGACGTCCAGTTGCATTGCAGTCGTCAATCCGGCCGGGGCAGGCCGCCAAGGGTTTGCGCCGGCTGACGCTGGACCCTGAGATGGACCGCCACGCGCGAGCGGCAATCGAGGCGTACGCAGACTCCTGCGCGGACGAAACGCCCTGGCTCGCAGATATCCTGCGCAAAAGACTCGACGCGTTGAGTCGTTCGGTGGAGCGCGTCGGGGATCAATTCGACGGCTTGCATAACGATCAGGACGGACCCATTCAGCTCACGCATTGCGAACACACGGCACGGCGGCTGATAACGTTTGCACGCATGTGTGCAAACGCGCGAGAAGATTATTCCGCCGCCGCGTGGGACCATGTAATGAAAAGCATCGACAGAATGCTGATTCAAATGCGGTAGATAGCCATCGATAAGTATAATAAAAGCAAAAGCCCGCTTAAATCGGGCGATAAAAAAGATCACGCGTAATCAGCAAGAAAAAGCAAACGGTAAGCAAAGAGACCGTCTGGATAATTCAACGGGGAATCAGGCAATGCGGATATGCGTGTTGGACGACGACCTGAGTCAGACGGCGTATGTGGCTCAGACGCTGAGCTCGGCGGGTCACGATTGCCAGGTATTCACGGACGGAAAGAGCCTGATCCATGAACTCAGGCGCCAGCCGTTCGACCTGCTGCTGCTCGACTGGAACATGCCGGAGATGCCGGGCGACATCGTGCTGAATTGGGTCCGGCAAAATCTGACTACGAATCTGCCGGTTCTGTTTCTGACAAGCCGCAGCGTGGAAGCGGACATTGTCCAGATGCTCAATGCGGGCGCGGACGACTACGTTTTGAAGCCCGTCTCGCCGCCTGTGCTGCTCGCGCGCGTGGAGGCGCTCCTGCGCCGGATCTATGCGCAGAAGCAAAAAGACGCGCCGCACGAGACCTACGGCATCTACAGGTTCGACATCGCCGCGCAACTTGCTGCGGTGAACGGCGAGCCTGTCACGCTGACGCAAAAGGAATTCGAGCTGGCGCTGCTGCTTTTTCGCAACCTGTCGCGGCCATTGTCGCGCACGCATATTCGCGAGTCGGTGTGGCGGCAGGACGTCGACATTCCGTCGCGCACCATCGATACACACGTGTCGCAGATCCGCTCCAAGCTGGTGTTGCGGCCTCAAAACGGATACCGCATCACGCCGATCTATAGCTACGGCTATCGGCTTGAGAAAGTAGGGGAATGAATCGTCGTGAATGGGTTTAGTCAAACCGGGCGCGTGGCTCTGATCACGGCGATCGTCTTTTGCGTGCAGCCCGCGCACGCGAAACGCGTGCCGCCGCCCGACACCGCGCCCTATGTGGTGAAGTCGGACGATTCGCTCTACACGCTCGCGTATCAGTACATGCAAAGCCCCGACGACTGGCGTCTCTTGCGCGAGCTGAACCATGTCGCGAATCCGCGCCGTTTGCAGATCGACTCGCGTCTTGCCATGCCGACCGCGCGGCTCAAGCAGAAGTCGCTGACGGCGCGTGTGGTCGCGGTGCGTGGAGGCGTGCAGAAAAGCACGGCGCCAGGCTTGCCGTTCATTCCTGTCAACGCCGGCGCGTTGCTTCATGAAGGTGACGAAGTGCGCACGGGCCGCGATGCGTTTTTATCGATGACACTGCCCGATGGGTCACACATCGGGCTGCCCTCGAGCAGCAGGATCCAGATCGCGCGCTTGCGCACGACGCTTCTCACGGGCGCGGTCGAACGCCGGTTCGTCCTCAAGCAAGGCGAAGTCACGACCGACGTCACGCCGCTGACGAACCCGCGCGATTCGTTCCGGGTCACGTCGCCGTCCGTGGTTGCGGGTGTGCGCGGCACGCGGTTTCGCGTGAACTACCTGGAGGAGCAGGACGCGACGACGGTCGAAGTGCTCGCGGGAAAGATCGGCGTGGACAGTTCGCCTGATGGTTCGGCCGCGCCGCAGCCCGTCCCGGGCCATGCCGAGACGCTGGTGGCGGCCGGCTATGGCAATGTCACGCGTACGGGCGCGATTGCGGGAACACCCGTCGCGCTGCTGAGCGCGCCGGGGATCGTCGAGCCTGACAAATTGCAGCGCTTCGAGCAGGTCGAATTCGACCTGACACCCGTCAATGGCGCGAGCGCTTATCGCACGGAAATCGCCACTGATGCCGGTTTCCTCGACCTCCTGCGCGACCAGCGTTCGAGCAGCCTGCGCGTCGCCTTCGACGACATCCCCGACGGCAATTACTTCGTGCGCGTGAGCGCGACAGACGGGCAGGGCATCGACGGCCTGCCGCAAGTGTTCACCTTCATCCGCCATGTCGACACCACCAACCCCAGCGCCGTTCCGACCGGAAGCGGCGGGTACGCGTTCCGCTGGCACGTGGACAGCGAGGCGCCTGGTATGCGGTATCGATTCATTTTGTCGAGGAACGTCGACCTGAGCGCACCGCTCATCGATCTGCTCGATGTCACCGGCGGCGAAATGTCGGTCGCGCATCTCGCGCCGGGCAAGTATTACTGGACCATCGTGGTCGATGTCTTCCAGAACGGCCGGCTGCTTTCGGTGCCGGCCGAGATCCGCTCGTTCACCCAAACGCGATAGGCGCGACGCATGCCGTGGCGCTTTCCTTTTCGTGAGCGACGGGACCGGGGTCCGTCGATAGGCAGGCGCTTCCTGCTCGAGTGGACGCTAATCGGTGCGATCGGAATTGCGGCCGTGGTGTATGGCGTTGCTGGTCCGCTGACAGAACGCGCAAGCTTCCTGTTCTACGATCAACTGCTGCTGCATTCGACGCATCGGATGGCATCGGACATTGTGATCGTTGCCATCGACGACGAAAGTATCGCCGAACTCGGCCGCTGGCCCTGGCCGCGCGACACGCATGCGGCGTTGCTCGAGCAGATCGCAAAAGCAAAGCCGCGCGCTGTAGCGTACGACGTGCTGTTCACGGAGTCATCGCCGGGTGACACGGCCTTTGCCAATGCGATGAAAAGCGTGCCCACTTATCTGCCGTTGCTGGTCGATCGCCAGCCGCTCAACCAGAATGCGCCTGCGGCCGTGGAGCCCGTTCCCGTTCTGCGCGATGCAGCCGCGGGCATAGGACATATCGATCTCGATGTGGACCGCGACGGCATCGCACGCAGTGTCTCGCTGTTCGAGGGCAACGGGCGTGACTGGTGGCCAGGATTGATGGTGCCGGTGTACCGCGCGCTGCGCGGTCCGCATGCGTCATTGCCTGGCACGCAAGCAAACGAAGCATCAGCCGATGACCTCCGGCGTGCACATCGAATGCTGATTCCGTTTTCGCGCGAGTCGGCGGAGTACCCGCGTGTATCGTTCGTATCCGCGATGCTCGGCCAGGTGCCGCCGGAATTTTTCACGGGCAAGGTCGTGCTCGTCGGCGCGACGGCCGCAGGATTGCGTGACCGTTTCGCCACACCGGTATCCGGCGCGCTCGGCGAGTTGCCCGGCGTCGATATCCACGCGACGATCCTCGACGCGCTGCTCGAAGGCCGCGCCGTCGTTCCCGTCGATAACCCGACGGGCGTCTGGACGAGTATCGTGCCTGTCCTCTTGCTGCTGGGCGGCTTGCTGGTGATGTCGCCGTTCCAGTCGCTGATCCTGACCGCAGGGCTTGCGGCTGCAAGTCTGATTGCGAGCGCCGCGCTGATGTATGTGCGCTCGCGTTGGCTATCGCCGGTTCCCGCGCTCGGCGGTCTCGCGCTGATCTATCTGCTATGGAGCTGGCGGCGGCTCGAAGTCGCCATGTCCTATCTCGGCCAGGAGCTGCGCCTCCTCGCCGCCGAACCCAACCTGCTGCCCGGCGCCGATAAAAAACCGCACCGCGCGGCCGGCGATATGCTCGAACGGCTTATCGGACTCACGCGCGAAGCCGTGCAGCGTCAGCGCAACATGCGGCAATTCATCTGGGACAGCCTGAACAGTTTGCCGGAGCCCATCGTGGTTTGCGATCACGCCGGCCGCATCCTGATGGTCAACGATCCCGCGCGCCTTCAACTCGGCCCGATGCGTTACACCGACATGTCCATCATGGATGTCTTCAGCACATTCCACTTCGTGCGCCTCGTCGATGAAACCACCCGCGACATATCATGGCCCGCTGTTCTCGATCCACGCGTAGCCGCACACGCGGACGTGATGACACGCGGCATCGAGGTACGCGATCTCCACGGCCGTGACCACATGCTCCGTTACGCGCCTTGCACAACCAACACGGGCGACGCGCCGGGATGGATCGCGAGCTGGGTCGATATCACCGCGCTGCACGCGTCCGAGCGTCAGCGCGACGACATGCTGCATCTCCTGTCACACGACATGCGCTCGCCGCAGGCATCCATTCTGGCGCTGCTCGAAACCGAGCGGCCGCATCTCGATTCGCAGCGCGCGGTTGATCTGACGGAACGCGTTGAACGTTACGCGCGCCGGTCGCTCGCTCTCGCCGATGACTTCGTGCAACTCGCGCGCGCCGAGTCGCAGCATTACCAGCTCGAGCCTTTGAACCTTCATGAGCTTGCAATCGATGCCAGCGACGAAATCTGGCCGCAAGCCGGCGCAAAACAAATCGATGTCCGATGCGAGTCGCAAGGGGAGCACTTCTGGGTGCTGGCCGACCGTTCCTTGATGACGCGCGCGCTGATCAACCTGCTGAGCAACGCCGTCAAGTTCAGCCCGCCCGCGACGCGCGTGGATTGCATCATCAGCGCGACGGCGGATACGGTGGTCTGCGTGGTCCGCGATCAGGGTTATGGCATCGCGATCGAGCAACAGGCGCATCTCTTCGAGCGCTTTCGCCGCTTTCATGCCGATGGCCAGCCGGCAAGCGACGGGACCGGTCTCGGCATGGCGTTCGTCAAGACCGTGGTGAGCCGCCATGCCGGCGATATCGCGATCGAAAGCGCGCTGAACGCGGGAACCGTCGTGACGATCACGTTGCGTGCGCACGCCGTCGAGCAATAATAGGAGGATATGAAGTGAAACTACGATCAATGTGTGCCGCCGTGCTTCTTCTTGCACTGCTGAGTGCCTGCGCGAGTGAGCAACCGGTTCGCATCAGCGCGTATCGCGATGGCGCGTTCTCGACAAGCGGCGTCAGGACATACGCGCTCGATAAAACGCAAGCCGGCGTGGATGACTCTGCCGCCCGATCGCTCAGTGAAGCGCTCGCCGCCCGAGGTCTGCAACCCGCATCCGCGAGTCATGCGGATTACCTGATCAAGCTCGGCTACGCGACCCGCCCGCAAAACGTCCGCGTCCAGGCCACGTGTTCGACCGCGCCGGAAGAAGCGTGCGACGACATCCAGGCACCCAGCGGCTTCTTTGAACGAAAGCGCTATTTGCATGCGTTGACGGTCCAGTTCATCGGAAGCAAGACCGGGGCGACCGTGTATCAGGTGAGCGTCACGCACGCCGACCGCGATCCGGCCGGGAGCGCCGCATTACCCGCATTGATGAAATGCGCGTTTGACGGTTTTCCGCTCCAAAACGCCGAGCGGCGTGAACTTGCGGGCTGCGACTGACGGTGCCTACTCATCCAGCGCCTTGTGCGACGTTTCGTCCATGCATGCAACCGCTATCAGCCCGAGCGCGCCGCAGCCGATCACATACCACGCCGGCGCCAGCACGCTGCCGGTCACGATGATCAGCGACGTCACGAAGAACTGCGCGAAGCCGCCGAAGATCGCAACACCGACGCTATACACCACGGCGCCGCCGGTCGCGCGAACGGCGCGCGGAAAGAGCTCGCCGAGCATGGCTCCAACGCCGCCGATGTTGATCGCATGCACCGAAGAGAGCAGTGCCACCACGATGATCAGGGTGCTGGTCGCCGGCCACGTGTTCAATGCGACAAAAGCGGGATATATTGCGAGCATCAGGATCACGCGCGTCACCTGTGCAAGCGGCTTGCGCCCGAAGCGGTCAGTCAGATAACCACCGACGGGCGCAAGCACGAAAATGATCGCGCCCGACAAACATCCCGACAGCATCGCGGTTGCCGGGGGCAGGCCGAGCGTCTTCACGCCGTAGATCGATAGATAAAAACGATGATGAAATGCGCTGCCGTCCCGGCGATCGTCAGGCCGAGCCCGCTCAGCAGTGCGCGCCGATGATTGCCAATGACATCGATTAAAGGAAGTGTTGGCGCCTTCGGCATCGGCGTTCGAGGCGGTTCTTCTTCGAGCGTGCGACGCAGCCACCAGCCGACCGGCACGATCAACGTACCGATAACAAACGGCACGCGCCATCCCCAATTTTCAAGTTGCGCGGACGTGAGGCTCGCCGTCAGCGCAACGCCCGTCAGCGCGCCGGCGA
>NZ_JBSIPA010000923.1:0-835 GCF_053574605.1 Caballeronia sp. M23-90
TAGCGCATTACGCAGCGGCACACGCGGGGGTTGAGCCGCTGCGTAATGCGCTTGATCGCACCGCCCTTGCCGGCGGCGTCGCGGCCTTCGAAGATCACCACCAGACGATGTCCGCTCGCAACCACCCAGTCCTGCAACTTTACGAGTTCGCCTTGCAGCCGGAACAGCTCGCGGAAATAAACCTTGCGCTGCTCGCGCGCTTCGGCGGAAAACGCACCTTCGCCGTCGAGAATCCGGTCGTCGACTTCCATCTCCAGTTCTTCGTCGTAGCTGTCGATCAGGTCTTCTTCGAAGCGGCGCTGTTTTTCCTGCGAATTCATGAGTAGCTCCGTTGATTTGGCATGTTGGCGGCGTTCTGGTATTGCTGGGCATCGCTGGAATCAGGACGCAATCCTGCACAATGACGATTATCCGGCCGCTTGATTTCAGGAATGTTACGGCAGCAAACGCTATTCCGGGAGGCTGATTGGTCGGATGGATCATCGGCCCCGCTTTAAAACGCCAATGCGGTAGCATCGCCCCACGTCGTTACGCCAATCAGATAACCGCGAGCCGCATGCCCGACGCATCCAGCAACATTCCAGACGGTCCCGCCCGGAGGTCAGCTTTTGAGCGTTGGGCACCGACGATCTATTTCATCGTCGGGCAATTCGGGTGGTTTGCCTGCGTGCTGAGCGCAGCGCACGATGTTCCGTGGATCGGCGTTGCCGTCACGCTGGTCCTGGTCGCCGTGCATCTGGCTCGGGTGGACCGGCGAGTGCCGGAGCTCAAGCTGCTGGCAAGCGTTATCGTGATCGGCACGCTTTCCCAAACGGCGCCGATCGCGATAACGCTA
>NZ_JBSIPA010000924.1:0-816 GCF_053574605.1 Caballeronia sp. M23-90
TCCTGCAGCGACGCCGCCTTGAGCGCCGCATTCAGCGCGGCCTTGCTCGCCCTGTACAACCAGCCCGCCGTAGCGTTCATCTCCGTAATGCTGCCCATCTTGCTCGATACGACGGCAAGCACGCCGTGCGCGGCGTCCGTCAGCGGCAAGAGGATGGGAAGCAATTGCATGGGACCACGGACGTTCGTGCGCATGACTTCATCGAAATCTTCCGCGAGGATGGTTTCCACGTGCTCCGTGCGCGGACCATAAACCCCCGACACGATGATCGCCGCATCCAGCTTCTCGCCATCGAGTTGCCAGCCGAGCGCGGCGATGTCCTCGGGTCTGGTTGTATCGAGCGAGAAGGTCTTGGCGCCCATGGCTTCGAGACCGCTTAACGATGCCGCATCGCGCGCCGTGGCGAGCACCCGCCAGCCATCACGGCAATACTGGCGCGCAAACTCATGGCCGAGTCCGCGCGATGCACCCACGATCAATACCGTTTTCATAGCGTCACCTTCAGATCAATTCGATGCCCATTGCCGTCGCCTCTCCGCCGCCGATGCACAAGCTCGCCACACCGCGCTTCAGGCCGCGCTGACGCAATGCGCCGATCAGCGTGACGAGGATTCGCGCGCCCGATGCGCCGATAGGATGTCCTAGCGCGCATGCGCCGCCGTTGACGTTGACTTTGTCGTGGGGAAGATCATGTTCGCGCATGGCGGCCATCGCGACGACGGCGAACGCCTCGTTGATCTCGTACAGGTCGACATCGCGCGCGCGCCAGCCGTTCTTCTCGAACAGCTTGCGGATCGCGCCGACGGGCGCCGTGGA
>NZ_JBSIPA010000925.1:0-809 GCF_053574605.1 Caballeronia sp. M23-90
TCAGCAGGCGCAGGCGCTTCAACGCACGGTCGGCGCCCACGAAGTCCGCGATGAACGGCGTCGCCGGACGCGCCAGCAATTCATCGGGACCGGCAAACTGTTCGAGCTTGCCATTGCGAAAGATGGCGACCTTGTCGGCCATCTTCATGGCTTCATCGATGTCATGGCTCACGAACACCACGGTCTTTTTCAAGCGCCTCTGGATCTTGCGGAATTCATCCTGAATCGAAGTCCGGTTGATCGGATCGATCGCGCCGAACGGCTCGTCCATCAACATCACCGGCGGGTCGGCCGCAAGCGCTCGCGCCACGCCGACGCGTTGTTGCTGGCCACCCGACAGGTCGCGCGGATAACAGCCGAGGTACATCGCCGGATCGAGCGCCACCAGTTCAAGCAGCTCCTCCGTGCGCCGGCGAATCTTGCGCTTGTCCCAGCCGAGCATCTGCGGCACGAGCCCGATGTTCTGCTCCACCGTCATGTTGGGAAACAGCCCGACTTGCTGGATCACGTAACCAATGCGCCGGCGCAACTCGACCACGTCGAAGCTCGACGTATCCTCGCCGCCGATCAGTATCCGGCCCGAAGTCGGCTGCACGAGCCGGTTGATCATCTTGAGCGTCGTGGTCTTGCCGCATCCGGACGGCCCGAGCAGCACGCATAACTCGCCCTCTTCGATGTCCATCGATACATCGTCGACAACTGCTTGCGCCTGACGTGATTCAAAGCGCTTCGTGAGATGTTGAAGGTTGATCATCGGCTCTCCGCGATCGTTGGGCGCTCGAGGCCGGACGCGCTGGCGCGCCGGTTGA
>NZ_JBSIPA010000097.1:0-17922 GCF_053574605.1 Caballeronia sp. M23-90
TGAAAAGCCTGAGCGACCAGCAAACGGCACTCACGGCATACGCCGCGCAGTTGACGACTTCGTACAACGCGCAATTCACGGCGCTGAACACGCTGATGTCGCAATCGACAAGCAACGCCAGCTACCTGACGCAGTTATTCGGCGGCACAAACAGCGCGGGCGCACTCGCGACCAACAAGTAAGGGAGCAAAGCGATGAACCAGCAAGAACTGATCGCCCAGGCGTGGGCGCTGACGGAAGCCATCGAAAATGCAGCCGCCGATAACGACTGGCCCCGCGCCGCAGAACTCACGCAAACGCGTTCGCCGCTCCTGATGGGCTTGCAAGCCGATCAGCCCGCCGATGCCATGGTCATCATCCGCCGGATCCAGGCGAGCATTGCGACGATCATGAACGTGGCGGCATCGGCGGAAACGACGTTGATGAGGAATCACCGGCAAGCGATGAATAAGGCGAATGCCGTCAGCCGATATCAGCAAGCAGCGATGCTTTAAGAGAAACCGCTGGGCAACGTCGCTCCATGCAGTTGATCGTGTTAGGCAGCGGGCCACCGACTATTGCGATCAAAACCGGTTAATTGCGATCAACACCGGCTAACCGCGCTCGCCTGCGAGTACCCGCGCGATGTCGTCGGCAAACTCAAGTGCGACCGCTTCCAACTCTGGTGATTCGCCTGAAAAATCCCGCGGCAAGCTCTTACCTCGCGCAGTACGAATTGAGATGACTGTCTGGGCAAGAACCGTTGCCTGTGCCATGAGCTCAGCATCGCCGAAGAACATCGGTCCATCGTTCATCGCATCTCCGCGTCGGCACTCACACTCATCCAGACCTTCCCTGCACTGAGAATACTGCCTCGCCGCTTACCCGGCAAACGCCAGCGTCGATTCGGCCGGCACAATTTTCCCTTGCTCATCGGCACGGGACAGGGACACCAACATCGACTGATCATCGAACCGAAACGCGCAGAGAAGATGGGGTGCTGCGGCGAGCTTCAGGACCTGAGCCATTGTGAGGGTAACAAGAATGTCTGCTACCTTCAGTGAGAGCCCGAGCCGCGCTTGACCAATGGCGCGATCGGCACGCAGCATCTTCTGCGCAAGCATGATGTACGAGAGGTTGATTTCTCGAATGGAGTCGGCGGAATCATTTTTAGTATTCATGGCCTTCGCTTACGACATCAGATGAGAGTGGTGAACGCCCGGAAAATGATACCGGAATTTCTTAATAGCTCGTTACATCTCGTAACAAGAGATCATTCTCAGTTCCATCAGATCAATAAGCAAGGACCTGCAGTCATTTATCTTTTTATGCGGAAGCTTAAGCAGTATCTATTGCCAGTTTATGTGGGAGTCACGGTTCGATCGGCCATCGAAACGCTGTGACGCAACAGCACTGCGAAATTTTGATGTCATGCGTTTGTAAGTATTGGGTGACGTCTTTCATGTCTTCTCGACCAACCATACTGTGTCCGCCGTAACTACCGCGTACGCGTTAATCGTTCCGCAAAGGTGCAGCTTCAATGAGGATGGCCCGCGATTTTTCTAAAGCCGCTTGCGGATGACCGAGCGATAACAGAACTCTCGCCGATTTTATCTCATCGTTGATATTAGGATCGCCGTCACAAATTACGGCGATCGATGAAAACAACGCTTCGATATCCTTGCTTAGTTGGTCGTCGTGGCGCTGCTTAGCGCGATCCTGAAGTGGTCTGATTGATACCCACAGCATTTCGAGCTGCGCTAGTCTTTCATTGATTGCCATAAGCTCCTCCCATCAGTCTCAAACAACGGCGATGCCACAGAAGCGGGATCTCATGTAAAACGCATTCGCACGAATATGCAGGTGATATCAGCAAGGTCAGATATCAAGTGTTCGGCCGGATCTGGGCATATTGTAAAATGCACAGACAACGAAATGGTGCGGAACAGTCAGTATTAGGCAAAATCTTCCGAGAGTCCGGCACGATTGTCATGTTATTTATTGGAAAAGCCACTCGGCGGATCCGACGACATAGCCGCAATTCGGGCCGAAAACGCAGGTCAGCGGTCTTGGAACCATTGTAGGAAGGTTTGCTCCGTGGAAATCGGCCTACCCTTTTGCGGGCGATTGGGATTTAATGACTTAAAGGAACAAACCACCTCAGCGGATTTCCGTTATGCCTGGATGAGGAGATGAGGCGACAATTCACTCCGCCAGCTTCGGCGTGCCCACTGTCCTCGGTTGCTAGGCCCGACAACTGTGGGCTCAGCCTTCAGGCCGCTCGCAAATCGATTCGCCTGCGACCGCATCGGGCGCTTTGTCCACAAGGCGTCGCATGCATTGCATTGCTTGAAGAATCACCCCCGATCGGACTTCGTGAAGCTGCCGGTCGTGCTCGTTCACGATGGCAGCAAGCCCAGCCACCACATCGCCGGGAAAAGTCCAATCCCCCGTTTGCGCACCTTTGACTAGCACGCGGTTCAGGCTGACCTCGGCTTTAGTAAGCTCCGAGATTGCCAGCGCGCCGTGCCCCGCCTCGGTTACGTAGGTTGTCAGCAAGAGCGCCTGTGCCATAGCGACAGCTTCCGATCGCCCACTGCTCTGCCGGCGGATGCTTTCCAGCGCGATCCTGACGCCAAGAATCATGGCGTCAGCGTCCGACGCAACCACGGGCAGGAATAGACCTTTCGAGTGACGCTGCGGGGGCGAGCCTTTATGCGTCTGCTTGCGTTTCTTGGATGCGGTCATGTTTTCGTCGTCGCTGGAGTTAGGCGAAGCGAAAGTTTCTCGCTATCCCGATGTATTTGCATACAATAATTTTGGTGACTATATGCCACTTCTCTTCAACCATTTAAGCCGGTCGGGCTTGGCAAGTTGCGGACTCACGGGCGGGGTCATCGTGGCGACAAAGATGTCGACTACATCGGCCAGTTGCGTGTCCTTAACTAATCCGTATAAAAGATCGCCATCGTGTATTGGTAGGACGACCCTGCTCCAGAACTCGCGCACCACGCAATGGATAAGCTTTGAATGAACTACAGCGTTGAGAATCACTTGCCAGTCGTTGTCTCGCGATGGCGGAAATCGATTTGGAACGTGACGGTACCGGATGGTGCGCTCGCGAGAGGGTATTTCATCATTCCATGCTTGAGCAAACACGCTGCGATGAACATTGCTCTGCAACTTGCACACGCATACGACCGGCCAGTCCACGTTTGCGACTGAAAAAGCGGCAACCCCGAATTACACGAAGTTGTGGCCAACCTGTTGTGCAAATCCATAAAGACGAAACTATTGTGCTCGCCCTGCTCCAAGCTCGGCGCCACCTAAAATGATCGGGCGTAGGCCACCCGACCCGGGCAGCTAATTCTTTCGAAAACGGACGCCCCATTGCCAATGGCGTCTAGCGGCTTACTCGCAAAGCTTCAACTTGATTTGAACGTAAATTGACGTCAAGTTTCACGCCTCGCGATTCATTGAGCCGCGACCCTTGATACCCAAAAGTCTGTAAAGAGAGTGCGCTACCGCACATCGCCAAGCTAAGCGGCTCCACGATCTCGTTGTACGTCATGGGCACATCCCGAATGTGGAATTGGGAATAGCAAAGCGCGTTGAGACGATCAGCACCGCTTTTCTCAGGCTAGGCACAGTCGGTGCTTAATGAGGCCAACAAGCGACAAAAATTGATCCATGAACACACCTGCAGTTAGGTTAATAGTAATCGGCGGCTCGCTAGGCGGCCTAGACGCTTTTTGTCGAATCGTCCGGGTCCTGCCTTACGACTTCGCCGGCACGATCGCATTCGTTTCGCACACGCCCTCAGACGGTCCTAGACTTCTTCCTGAGATCATCGGACGATTTACTTCACTGCCGACCTCGTATGCTGTCGACGGGCAGGAGATTAGAGCTGGACATATATATTGCGCCCCTCCCGCATTTCATCTGACAGTCAAGTCGCCTGGAAACTTCGCGCTCGACGATGGCCCCAAAGTCAATCACGTACGTCCGTCCGCAAACAGGCTTTTCGAAACGGCTGCGCATGTGTATGGCAGTGATCTAATCGGGGTTATTGTGACGGGCGGAGACGGCGACGGCCTTGGATTCAGGGCAATTCATGCAAGCAATGGGCTACGGATCGTGCAAGCTCCGGCCGACGTACGGGACTCGGGTATGCCCCTGTCTGCGCTAGAGCGGGATCATCCTAACTACTGTGTACCGCTCGCGGAAATCGGTCCCTTGCTCATTTCCCTGATCGATGCGCCACCTCAGGCGCCGCATATCAAATAAGGGTTGGACTAAACGGCGTTCCATGCGTTGTCGCACCTTCAAAAAGGTGCTCTTCCTCCCCCGCACGCTCGACGAGAGGAACCATCACAAGCGAGGCGGATCTTTAATTATCGAAGTCCTGTTATCTCGATTGTGAGGATCGTGTATTGAGGCTACCCATCTTTTCGCTTGCCAAGCGCGGCAATGGTGAGTAGCCGCCAGCGTTGGCGTAAATTAAGCCTCCGCTGACAGCCAAAGTGGACGCACTACAGAGATTGCGGTGACATTCTCTCGCTCGACCGACTATTCATCAAAAACCGATGCGCACCCCTCCTGTCAAGCTGTACGACGTACGCCGAGCGGCGACCTCGGTTTGGGCACCTGCGAACAGATATCCCTGCTTCGCAACCCGCAATGTTCCACCCAGACCAAACTGACCGAACACTCGTCCTGAGTGCGGCGCCTGCACGCTTAACGGTTGGCCGACCAGCGACCCGTCAATGCTGGTGCGAATGAGACTACCGGTGTCCGTTCCAATTGCCACGTTGAATTTATAGGTGGCAAATTGCATCAGTGGATCTTGGGAGATCGACCCGCCAGACACTCCGGCAAGCAAGCGCGTTCCGCTTGCGGAATAGTCGTTCAGCGTAAGAGCCGACACAGATGCGTCGCCTTCATTGCTTCCATCACGTTGGATGTGCTGGAAGAGCGCGCGTGCAAAGGGTTCTATGCGGTAATTGCTCAAAAGGACAGGCAAGCGCACGCCCAGACTTGCGAAGATATCGTGCCCGTGATTGCCCGTCGACAGACCGTTTGTTGTTCCGATCACATCGGAGCGGTCGCTGCTCCAGCTTTGCGTGCCGTAGCCGAACACGCCGTCCATCAAGACATTCCCGACAGACTGCTGACCGTAAATAAAGCCCAAATTGTCTTGAATTGAGCCTGACCCACCGTCAGTCGCGACGACCACATCAGCGTGCGAGAATCCAACGCCGACACGCGTCGCGGCACTGCGCATGATGTCGGCGCCAACTGTGACCTGGTTGTTACGCGCTGTAAAACCCGAAGCATGCTCGTCGGCCGACGTATGGTCGTTTGTGTGCGATACGTTCGCCCAAAGCATTTCTCCGTGGGTTGCATCAGTTGCAGGCCCATTCATCAGGTGATCCGTTACCTGCTGTTGGGTTGCCCGACCGGCCTCTGGTGCTGCAGCGGCCATATCTGCATGGATTTCGCCTACGAGTCCTTTAGCCACTTGGGGCAATTGAGCCGCATCAGCTCCAGCGACCGCGTAAAGCAGCTGACTTTGACGGTCAGTCGCCGTGGCGGCGTCTTGCGAGGTCATTGTTGCGTCAAGTAGTCCAGCAACCGACCTGACATTCCCGTTGCTGCCGGAGAGATATCCCGCATACGTCAGTGGCGTAACTCGCAAGTCGATGCTGTTGCTGCCCAGCACGTTGTAGAACGCCTGGAAGCGCGTCCCGGCAGCCAATCCTTCTGCCGGTTGGTCAAGCCCGCTGAAACGACCGGCGATACCGCCCTCGGCCGTGACGATGCGGTAAGTGTCGCCTAAGTTCGGCACGAATGTATTCGATGCATTTCCAGTAATGTTCCGAAGCAGCGGCTGCAAGGTGCCGTTCGCGATAAATTGATGCCCTGCACCCGTGACCAGCAAGCGCGAGTAATTACCTGCGCCAGTACCCGTGCCGGTCCCATCGACGTCAGCTTCGAAGACACTACCGCCATTCATCGTGACGGTTCCATTCACGACAAGGGTGCCCGGCGAATTACCAGGAGCCAGCCTGCCATCGACATTCATTGAACCATTGACGAGGCCTACTCCGCGCAGTGTTCCTGCCGCGTAGACGCTTACATCGCTAATTAGGTCGCCATTAGCGCGCAACATTCCGTCTGCCACGCAAGTACCATGCGAAAGCGTTGCCGAACCGGTCATGCTGAGCGTTCCCTTACCCATCTTAGTAAAGCAAGAGGCGTCGCCCGAAGATGCAATTTGCCCAGAGAGAACCGTCGTCGTGCCCTCATCGACATTAACCCCCGACGCACCGGAGACGATGATCTGCTGCCCCGTCCCGAGCGTGGCTGTGGTGTTTAGCATTCCTCCATTGAGAACAATCGCACCGGTTCCAAGTGAGGATCCTGAATTGATCTGGATTACACCTCCGTTGATGAGCGTGCCGCCTGTAAAGGTGTTGTTTCCGCCAACGATAAGAGTACCGCCGCCGTTCTTTTGGAGACCGCCCACTCCGCTCATATCGCCATTCTCGACGAGCGTAACACCCGTCAGTGTGGTGAGCGAAGCGCCTTCCGCACCCAGAATCATGCCCCTGGCAGTTGTCATGGACTGGGTTACCGTTAGATCACCACCGTGAAAAGTGATTGCGTTCGACGGATCGCCCAGGTTTGCGTCGGACGAAACATGCAAGGATCCGCCATTCAGCGTGGTACCGCCTGTGTAGGTGTTATTGCCGCCCAAAACCAGTGTGCCGCCGTTGACAGTCGTGCCGCCTTGGTGCGAGGCAACACCGTCGAGCTTGAGCGTGCCTGCGCCGTTCTTGATGAGGCCTCCCGCACCGCTGACCGCCCCACTGTCAGTCGTCGTCGTGCCGCTGTCCGTATTGAATGTGCCGTTGCCCGCGAGCGTGATGTTGCGTGCGCTGTTCACATCGCCGGTCGTGTGCAGCGTGCCGCCGTTAAGCATCAGGTTGCTCGACGCATCGCCCAGGTTCGCATCTGACGAGACTTGCAAGGTACCGGGACCATTGACGCTCGTGCCGCCCGTATAGGTGTTGTTGCCACCCAAAACCAGTGTGCCGCCGTTGACAGTCGTGCCGCCTTGGTGCGATGCAACACCGTCGAGCTCGAGCGTGCCTGCGCCGTTCTTGATGAGGCCTCCCGCACCGCTGACCGCCCCACTGTCGGTCGTCGTCGTGCCGCTGTCCGTATTGAATGTGCCGTTGCCCGCGAGCGTGATGTTGCGTGCGCTGTTCACATCGCCGGTCGTGTGCAGCGTGCGGCCATCGTCAGTTTTAACCTCATTCCGACAGGGCTGAGCGCTGCTACTGCCGGAAACTTGCGGCCTGTTGTCGCGAACAGCGCCGGTAGCCTCGCTAACAAATTACCCAAGCCGCAAATGCATGCCGACACCAACTCTCCAGCCACTTTCACCAAACGAAAACCTACAGCCACCTGTCTCATTCCATCTTCCTCAAAATGTGTCATTTTTTCCGATGACACTCCGGGTCAGCCCTTAAGAAGAATTACAAACTGTTTCAGGAGTTTTTGATTCGAGGAATAAGCTGTCGTATAGAGGGTTATTCGACGTTTTAAAATATTGAAGAAAAAAAATGCTAGCAACAGGGTATTGTTTAGACAAATAAATAAACAGCAAAATCGGTAAATATGCCCACTTAACCGCGACCTTGCTCAGTCGTGCGTCAGTGATATATGAACGAGGTCAATCGACGCGACTTGTCCGTAAGCGGCTGGTGAAGGCATCTTGAATTGACGCAGTAGCCTTAGGAGCATCGTGTCCACTTGAACAAAAGGTGGGCAAGTGGACACTATTGACCAAGATGTGCGTATTTCACACCAAGCTGGACAGGCTTTTCACACGAAGCTGGACACGGATTTCACGGCAAGCTGGACAGCGATTTCGCGCCAAGCTGGACAGTAAGTTCGTAAAGTAGCGACGCAGGTCAACCGTGGCACCCTCGATGATTTCGTCGGGGCGTCTACATGGCATTTCCAAAGTTGACCATGCGTAAAATTCGAAAAGCGCTGCGCCTACATTTCGATTGCGGCTTTAATCATCGGGAAGTCGCTCGGGCGTTGGGTACGTCGCCCACAACTGTGGGGCAATATGTTCGCCGTTTGGAGCGTGCCGGCCTAAGCTACCCGCTGCCGCCAGCACTCGGTGATGACGAGCTCGAGGCACGCCTGTTTCCGCCACCGCCACGCGTGGAAGGGGAACGTCCTGCGCCGCATTGGCCGACCGTGAGGCGCGAGCTTGCCCGAAAAGGCGTGACGCTCGATCTGCTCTGGAACGAATACAAGGCCGAGCACCCTGACGGTTACGCGTACACCTGGTTTTGCACGCGATACAGCGAATGGGCGAATGCGCTTCCGCTAACCTTGCGGCAAACACATGCTCCGGGCGAGAAGCTCTTCGTCGACTACTCGGGCGACAAGGTTGCGATCATCAATGCGCAAACGGGTGAGATGCGGGAGGCCGAGTTGTTCGTGGCCGTACTGGGGGCGTCGAACTACACCTATGCGGAAGCAACCTGGACCCAGCAGAGTTCTGATTGGATTGGCTCTCACATTCGAACATTCGAATTTATGGGCGGTTGTCCTGAGATCGTCACGCCTGACAACCTTAAATCGGGCGTGCACAAGCCGAGCTTCTACGATCCCATTATCAATCGGACATACGGAGAAATGGCCTCGCATTATTCTGTGGCGGTCATCCCAGCCCGCAGTAAAAAGCCCCGTGATAAAGCCAAGGTCGAGCAAGGCGTGCTCCTCGTCCAGCGCTACATTCTCGCTCGACTTCGCAAACACCGCTTCTTTAGCCTGACCGAGGCAAACTCCGCGATCGCGACACTCCTGGTCGACTTGAACAACAAAGCCTTCAAGAAGCTGCCGGGATCTCGCCGCAGCACTTTCGATGAATTCGAGCGCTCATCGCTGAAGGCGCTTCCGTCACAGCGCTATCAATATGCTGATTGGAAGGTAGCGCGCGTGGGGCCTGATTACCACGTTGACATTGACGTTCACTACTACTCTGTACCGCACCGCTTCGCGCGTCAACAGGTCGACGTTCGATATACGAACGGGACAGTCGAGATCTTCCACCGAGGCACGCGTATCGCCGCCCACGCGCGAAGCACTCGGCGCGGTCACCATAGTACGGTTAATGCGCACATGCCGCCTCATCATCAAGAGGTCAGTGGGTGGGGGCCGCAGCGGCTGTACGACTGGGCCATACGCATCGGGCCGCACACCGCCGCCGTGATCCAGCATCTGCTTGGCGGCCGGCAGCATCCCCAACAAGCCTATCGCGCTTGCCTTGGCGTCCTTCGCCTGGGCAAAGACCACGGCAATGCGCGGCTGGAGGCCGCGTGCTGCCGTGCCATCGATCTGAAGGCGCCAAGCTACCGCTTCATTAGCTCGACGCTCAAGAACGGCCTGGACCAGTCGCCTCAGACAGAAACGGATCAGGCCAGCTTACCGCTCACACATCCCAATGTGCGCGGACCGAACTACTATCACTGAAGAGGCCATATGCTCAAACATCCAACGATCGACAAGCTTCACGCGCTGAGGCTGAGCGGCATGGCATCCGCCTTGACGCAACAGCAGAACAATCCCGATATCGAAGCGCTGGGCTTCGAGGAGCGTTTAGGCTTGCTTGTTGAGCGCGAAGCAAGCGAACGCGAATCCAGGCAGACATCATCGCGCCTGCGCCGTGCCAAACTGAAGTTCTCCGAAGCCGTGGCCGAAGACATCGACTACCGCACCCCACGCGGGCTTGATCGCGCACTCATGAGCCGCTTGCTCACTGGCGATTGGATCCGGGAGAAGCACAACACGCTAATTATTGGCGCGACCGGCCTGGGTAAGACCTGGCTTGGATGCGCGCTCGCCAATCAGGCCTGCCGTCTGGGCTACACGGTGGCCTATCTCAAGATGCCCAGGCTCGCCGAGGAGCTCGCTATCGCGCACGGCAGCGGTCGATATGCGCGAGCACTCGCGCAGTGGGCCAAGACGGATGTGCTGCTGATGGATGACTTCGCAATGGCGCCAATGCCCGACAGCGCTCGGCGTGATCTGCTCGAAATACTCGATGATCGCCACGGCCGTCGCTCAACCATTGCAACAAGCCAGATTCCGGTCGACAACTGGCACGGTGCGCTCGGCGATCCAACGCTTGCCGACGCCATCCTGGACCGGCTTGTTCACAACACTTATCGAATCAACATGAACGGTGAATCGATGCGAAAACTAAAAATTAGTTTGACCGAAAACCAGCAGTCAGAGTAAAAACAGAAACCCCTGCGTCGCTGCGCTCCGACTGTCCAGCTTCGCGCGAAACACCTGTCCGGCTTCATGCGAAACGCGTGTCCAGCTTCAGCGAAATACGCAAAGATGCTCCCTTAGGCCGTCGCAAACGGCGCCGATACCCAGAAGACTTTAAAGCGGAAGTGGTGGCTGCCTGCCAAGGACCAGGTGTGTCGGTTGCCGCGATCGCGTTGATGCATAAGCTGAATGCCAACTTGCTGCGGCGCTGGCTGGAGAAAACCGAGAGCGGCGCAACGACGAGCGACAGTGACGTCGTGGCAATGAAGCCGTCAGCAGCGGTGGCAATACCATCTGCTTCTGTCCCACGTCAAATTAACGACGCGAATGATCACAGAGAAATCCGCTTCGAGGTACGGCGCGGCCAACAATCGATCACGGTTAGTTGGCCGACATCAGACGCGGCCCAATGCGCGGCGTGGTTACGCGAGTGGTTGAAATGAGCCGCATCGACGAGGCCTGGCTCGCGGTTGACCCACTCGACATGCGCGCCAGTTTCGATACAGTTCTTGCGCGCGTGATCGCCGTGTTCGATGCGGCTCATCCCCACCACGCCTAATCACTTGCTCGTACATGCGCCCCAAATAGGCATGCGAAAGCCGTGCACTGTCACCCCAAGGCCTTTCCCGAAACGCCCTCGTCGGCTAATACTTTGAAAAATGGCGATACCATTTTTAAAGCGAATAGCATTTGGGAATCAGCGAGCCAGTGCGGGCGGTTGCAATCTGCGCGGCCCGAATGAGCAAGTCGTACTGGCACTGCGCATCAATGGATCTGGCATATATCGATTGTCATGGTGTTCGCCCGGTTTTTATATTGTCCCTGCCATACCGTGGCGCAGCAGTGCCGTCATATCCTCGCGGCTAGGATACCGGGGATTGACCGCCACGTTTCCCGACTGCATGGCCTCGTCGATGACTTCGTCAAAGCGATCCTCGGTCACGCCGAAGTCCGCCAGCGTTTGAGTAATGCCGATATCCCGCCGTAGCTCAAGCACCGCGTGCGCTGCTCGATCGGCTGTGGATTCGCCGAGCAGCGCGGCGACCTTTGCATAGCCTTCCACATTCGACGACGCGTTATACGCAATGACCGCGGGCAGCATGATCGCGTTCACCAGGCCGTGCGCAATACCAAACTTGTTACCAAGCGGCAGCGCGAATGCATGTACGAGTCCCAGACGTGTCGCATTAAACGCGATGCCCGCCATCGCGCTGGCGAGCAACATATCGCCGCGCGCATCGATATCGTCACCGTGCAGGGTCGCCCGCCGCAAGCTTCGGCCGATCAGCGAAATCGCCTGATGCGCGAGCGCCTCGGTCATCGGCTGGTTGGCCGTGTTGACGCATGATTCAATGGCATGCGTGAGCGCATCCATGCCGGTAGCAGCCGTGATGCTGGCCGGCAAACTTCGGGTCAGTTCAGGATCGAGCAAGCCGATGCGGGGGCAGTTGTACACACTGCCAATCGATATCTTGATGTCGGCCTCGGTGTCGGAGAGCACCGACCAGATCGTCAGCTCGCTGCCGGTACCCGACGTGGTCGGGATGGCAATGACAGGCGCGCCGGCATGGGGCACCTTGCCTATGCCGACATAGTCCCGAATTGTGCCCGTGTTGCCCAGCATCAAGCCAATCGCCTTGGCTGTGTCGAGTGCGCTCCCTCCGCCCACGCCGACGATCAGATCGCATGACTTATTGCGGGCGAGCGCAATACCTTGCGTAACCGAGTGCACAGCGGGATCGCTTTGGACCTCGGTGAATGCGACCGCCTCAATATCTGCGACCCTCAGCGTGTCCAAAACACGGTCTACAATACCGGCGGCTTTTACGCCTGGATCTCCAACTATCAGCACACGCTTGCCGCCCAGTTGCAGGACAAAGCCCGGCAGCTTCGCAAGGTTGCCCCGTCCATATTCGATGGCAGTTGGAACGTAGAAACTGAATGATGCGGGATACGGCATGAAAGAAACTCCACGGAGTGATGGATCAGCGTAATGTTTCAGACCGGCTGCGCAGCGACGCCATCCACAGGAACCCGTTCAATGCGGCAGAGCCGAGCAGCGCGTAGCCCGCCACATAAAAACCGCTACCCGCATTTCCTCCGCGCGCGGCCCAGCCCACGAGGATCGGACCCACAGCCCCTCCCCAGTTGCCGATAAAATTGACCAAGCCTGCGGACGAACCAATCTGGTTGCGCGGCACGAGGCTCAGCGTCCACGACCACCAGATTCCGATGCCCGAATAAAGACATATGCCGGTGACGACGAGCATTGTCATCGATACGAACAGGTTGTCGCGGATCAGCGGTTGGACCAGGATCGCAATGCCGCCTACAACAAGCGGCACGATGAAATGCCAGTTGTCGGCGTGACGCGCGCGGCTCGACCAGCGCGTGTTCACATACAGTCCGAGCGCGGCAAACGCGAAGGGTATAGCGGTGAGCACTGCGACGTTGGCAATGCCAGTGGCCGATAACTGCTTGATGAGCGCTGGCAACCACAAGCCGAATCCATAAAGACCCGTGAGCCACAAAAAGTACGCGACGCCCAGACCCAGAATGAGCGGGCGGCGAAGCACCGCGGAAAACGGCGCAGGTGCGCTCGTTTCGACTTCGCGGCTTGCGAGGATCATGCGGCGTTCTTCGCCCGAAATGCGGTTGTCGTGCTCGGGTGCGCTGCTGCCAAGCCACGCCCAGGCAAGCGCAAGCGCGAGCACCGGAATGCCCTGAACGATGAACATCATGCGCCAGTCGGTCAGGTGGATCAGCGCTCCCGCGATCGGAGCCATCAGTGCAGACGACAGCGGCAATACGTATTGCGCGAGGTTGACCGCGCGGCTGCGTTCCGCGCTCGGAAACCACCGCATGATGATAGTTGCGAAACTTGGCCAGATGACGCCCTCGGCCACGCCCATCACGAAACGAATGCCGACGATCTGGTCGTACGTGGTCGCCAGTCCCGATGCAATGCCAGTCACGCCGACCACCGCAAGGCTAGTCACGATCACCCATTTCGGCCCGAAGCGGTTAGCTAGCCAGCCGCCGGGGATCTGCATCACGACGTATCCCCAGAAAAACGCAGCAAGGAGGAAACCCGTGACAACGCCCGTCATGCCGAACTGGCGCACCATTTCCGGCGCGGCGACGCTGATATTGCTCCGGTCGACGTAACAACCGAGATAGGCGAGGAAGATCAAGGTGCCCATACGGATCCAGCGAGCGCGCGGAATCGGCTTGCCGGATTCGGCGACTTGCATGCCCGGGGAAGCGAGATCCGCGCTTGCCGTTTTTGCGAATGTGTTAGCCACGGTGTCTCCCAAATGGCGTTTTTTATATCGATATGCAAGTCCGGCTGACAACCAAGAATCAGTCGAATAAATCGGGCTCGTGGCGCGCGATCGCGTCGTAGATTGGCTGGAAGTGCAGCCACGCCATGAACGGCGTCGCAAGATGATTGCGCGAGTGAATCGCGGCTTCGCGTCCAATCAGCTTCAAGGGCGAGCCGGTCGACTCGGCTTTGATCTGGATCTCGCATGCCCGCTCAAGCGCGATGAACCACCACGCGGCTTCATCGACGCTTTCGCGTCCCGCCGAGAACAGACCGTGGTTTTGATGAATCGCCGCCTTGTTGTCTCCGAATGCGGCGGCGACAGTGGAGCCTGCGTCTTTGTCGACGACCACCGCGCCGGCTTCTTCCGTGATCAGAGCGTGGTCTTCATAAAAGCCGCAGGCCGTCTGAGTGATCGGATCGAGCGGGCGGCCCAGCGCTGCCCACGCCATACCGTTGGTCGTATGGGCATGGCAGGACGCGACGATGTGCGGATTGGCCTGATGGATTGCCGAATGCAGCACGAAGCCGGCGCGGTTCACGGCCCACGTGCCTTCCACGACGTTACCCTCGTGGTCGACCATCAGCAAGTCGGACACGCGCACGCGGCCAAAATCCATCGCAAATGGGTTGGTCCAGAACAGGTTGGTATGTTCCGGGTCGCGCACCGTGACGTGACCAGCAAAACCATACTCGTACCCATATTTCGCAAAGACCCGGCACACGGCAGCTAAGCGCTGCTTCCGATGCAAGCGCTCCTCAGCTACTGTCGCGAAGCTTGGATACTGCGGGAAATAGAGGCCCTTTTGATCGGGACGGTAAATAGTCTTGGGTTCGGCGCGCTGAAGCATGGACGGCTCTCAAAAGGAAAAACGTCCACGAAGTCTAGGAAAAGGCGGGCTCCCAATCCAATCATTAAATCGCTCTGCTCCATAAGCTACAGTGATGAACTAGGGTTGACCCTCTAGGGTTGACCCTCTAGGACTGACCCTCTAGGACTGACCCTCTAGGACTGATCCGCTAGGATTGGTCCTATTAGGCAGCCGCCGCTTGCGCGCGCAGACAGTCGATGAATTCAAGCACAATGCGCGAACGCGGAGCGGATCGGTTCAGAATTAGAAGGCTCTTGAATTCGACCTGCGGGACCAGCGGACGACTGACCATGCCAGGCAAGCGCATCGCCCGAAGCAGGTCCGGTTCGACCAGCGCGACGCCTGCGCCATTGAACGCGAGCATGATTCCGGTGATCGATAGGCCTACTTCGACGCTGATGTTCAACGCGACGCCGGCATCGCTCATTGCCTTGTCCACATAGGGACGAAGCAGTGCTTGCGGCAAATAGGTGACGATGGCATAGGGCACCAAGTCGGCCGGCGATATCGACGATCGATTCGCAAGCGGGTGCGACTCGGGCAAGACGCACGTAATGCTTCCCCGCGAGAGGACTTCGGTTTCGACCTGCGCGCTGATGATCGGCTCATAGGCCAGTCCGATGTCGGCTTCCCGGTTCAATACACGCTCAAGGACCACGGGCGAACCGAGCGATTGAAGCGCAATCTTCGCGTGGGGACGAGCCTTGGTGAAGCTGGCAACCGTCTGCGCTAGGAGCCCGTTGGCAAGCGGCGAGGTTGCCGCAATCGATAGCGAGCCACGCAAACCGCCCGCAAGGTCGCGCGACAAACGCTCTACCGCGTCAAGCCGGTTGAAGATATCCGCCACGTCCGGCAGCAACGCTTCGGCCTCGGGCGTTGGACGCAAACGGCCGTTCACTCGATCAAAAAGCGGCATTTGAAGCCGGCTTTCAAAATGCTTGAGCACAGCGCTCACTGCCGGTTGAGTAATGTTTAGGGATTCGGCCGCTGCGGTTATCGACCCGGTGCGCATGATCGCGTGGAAGATTTCGATATGACGCAGGTTTAACATTTCTAGTCACACAGTCGTGGTGAAAATTCATGCGATGTCGTGAGCGCAGATCAACGGAAGATAACGTCGCAAACGCAAACTGCGCAAGCGGCGCATAGTTGATCACGCTGGTGCTTTGATTGCTGTGAATCGCGTCTAGGCGAGGCGCATGTCATGGAGATAGAGTCGAAGCCGCGAACGAGTCGGGCTCGACACGGATTACAGTGTGTTTCGCTCACCTAGCCCCTTCCTGCTTGCCCGGTGCCCGGCCTGTTACTTCCGGGCATAGAGCGTTCCGGGCATAGAGCACAAGCGCATCATACTGCTACACCAACGACGCAGAGCCGCTCCCCTCACCCGAGCCCTATAGTTGCGGTTGGACGATGCTCGCCGTGCTCATTACAGGGACACCGGCAGGCATCGCTCAACGAACCTGTTCTGCGCTCGGTGACCGGCATGCGACGCAAGTCACGCCGTCGATCAGCTCTTGCGATCAGCTATTGTCCAGCGATCGCGCTTGATGTGAACCGTTTGATTCGATGATCGTAAGTTCGCGAAATGAAATTCGCGAAGGATGTACCACCTTGCCCCCACCGCTTACGTAAAGCGGTCCATGCCAGCCGCGCGCGGGAACTATGCGAATTGGAGGCAGCGCGATTCAAACGCAGCAGAGCGAGATTTGGCAGCTGTTCCGTCATATTGCCAATGGTCTCGGGCGCCGCTCTGATTAGCCCGTGGGGCACGCAAAACCGGCGAAACCGGGGAACCAGCGCAACGCGCGCTGCGATCACGCTCAGGCACATCCAACAAATGTTCGTCACAGATACAGCAACACGACCTAAGCAGTTGCGCGCCGTCTTGCGCTCGACCCACACCGTTGACAAGTTCTGGATTTCCAAGGACGTACCCGTTTAGTGAATCCCACTTTCCCGGCGCACCCTCAGGCCGATCAGAGGGCTGCTCTTGTCGCCACCATTGCAGCGTTACGTCTGATGAATGTGGGGTGACGCACGGAACCCTCCCGTGTCACCCGCTTAAAGTAGCTCCATGCTGAATTTGCTAGCACCCGCGCTTTCTTTGTGCGTCTCGCGTCCTCTCAAACGAAAACATGGCACTCGTTAAAATTTCGGCTCACGAACTGGAACTCGACACGCCATTGCGCTTTCGCATTTACTCCGCCGTTGGGAAGCTTCTCTTAGGCGAAGGCCACGCTTTGCGCTCTGAGGCGCAGCGAGAAAGGCTTCTGACGATCGGCGCTTATCGCGAAGCCGACGCGCCTGGGCCCACACCTACTCACGCGGGTGTGGGCGATGCTGTGTTGATTTCAACGGCCGCGCATACCACGGCCGAGCCGCTTGCTCTGGAGCCCCTGCAAGGGCACTTCCCGACACTGCCCACCGGCATTGAACAATTTCAGTTGACTTCGTGCACCGGGCATACCGCGTCGTTTTATGTTCGATATGTCGGTGCAATTCCTGAGCTCGCGCTACTTGTCATGGTTCAAGGCGATAACGAACATCTTCAAGTGGGCGCGGAGCTCGAGGCTAAGGTGATATTTGGGCGGGCAGTCTATGCCTTTCGCACCCGGGTCGCCGCGCGGGACAGTCGCATCCCGGCGCTTCTCCAACTCGAATACCCTGCGACTATCAAAAGACATACGATTCGCAAGCACATGCGAATCAACACCCGACTATCCGCGCGTCTCATTCGCAATGACGTGGTGGCCACCGGGTTCGATGCGCAGATCACGAACCTGTGCGCGAGCGGCATCGGCGTCTTCTTGCCTGACGCGACGCTTGAAGTTGGCGAACACTTCAAGATCGCCGTGCGGCTGAAGGTCGATGGGCGTGAGCATGCCCTCGTGTTTCATTGCGTCGCACGCAATCGGTCGTACGAGGGAAAAGGCCTCAAGGTGGGTGCTGAATTCAGTGCACTGCCTGACGAGACTCGGCGTGTGACCCAGGCGTATATTTTTCAGCAAGCAACGGGCACTTCTCAGGACTGAGTTACGGCGCTCAGACAAGTAGCACCACAGGTCCAAAATTTGCGTCGCCTCGCGAAGACTTAACCACAAAACGAGAACGCGATATGAAAATTTGGTCCTATATCACCGTTGCTACCGTGATCGGGTCGGCAAGCCTCGGCGCTCAAGCGCAAGTTGCTGGAACTCAGCCCTTAAGCGTGACGGTGCAGCAGTCAGCAGCATTGCTTCAAGGATGGAGTGCTAAAAAACCGCCCCACGCGCTTGGGCGCGACCCTCATGAATAGAAACTTCAGGGGCGTACACTTGATGCGCGCAGAGACAGTGGCCGTATGCTTCTTGGAGGTCTCGACCCCGTCAAAAAACCTGG
>NZ_JBSIPA010000926.1:0-728 GCF_053574605.1 Caballeronia sp. M23-90
GCGCAGGCGGCGCCGGAGCAGCACGACGACGTTGTCGATGCCGACTTCAAGGAAGTGAAGAAGGACTGAGTCGATTGAATCGCGAAAGCGTGTCATCGGCGAAGGTTGACCCGGTCTCGTGCGACTTCGTGCGGGACCGCGATGGAAGATGTCTTGCGAGAAGTTGAGCGCAAGTACGAAGAACGCGCCTGGCGAGCAAATTGGCTCCCCGGGCACGTTGTTTTTTAGAGGGCGCGGCGCTTTGTGCGAATTATTGTCGCCGGTCACAGGCTGACCGGGCGAATCGTACAAAGGCGAAGCGTCGACAAATCACATGAGTCGCAAGACTCCAGGCATCCAAGAGGGAGCTGTCGGCCTGATCGAAAAGATCGGGCGCGGTGGCGCTGAACCGATATGGCGAAACGGGATTACTACGAGGTTATGGGCGTCGCGAAGAACGCGAGCGACGACGAAATCAAGAAGGCGTATCGCAAGCTTGCGATGAAGCATCACCCCGACCGCAATCCGGATAGCAAGGATGCGGAAGAGCGTTTCAAGGAGGCCAAGGAGGCCTACGAAATGCTCTCGGATCCGCAAAAGCGCGCGGCTTACGACCAGTACGGACATGCCGGCGTCGATCCAAACATGGCCGGTGCTGGCCAGCAAGGTTTCGGCGGGTTCGCCGATGCCTTCGGCGATATATTCGGCGACATCTTCGGGCAGGCGGCCGGGGGCGGCGCGGGTGCAGA
>NZ_JBSIPA010000927.1:0-805 GCF_053574605.1 Caballeronia sp. M23-90
TGGCCTGCTGCAAAGCGCCGTCGGCGTGGCCGGCGCGTTCCTGCCGGACAATGCGGTGGTGGTGTCCACCAACGGCCAGATTGCGGACGCGAAGCAGACTTTCCGCGATACGTACGACAACTATCGCTTGCCGTCATTCGACTCGGATCCGCTGAAGAACCTGCCGGAAATCTTCAAGAAGGTGCCCATGGTCGTGCTGACCAATGCGTATTCGGCGTCGGCCTCGGAGATCGTGGCGGGTGCGCTGCAGGATCATCATCGTGCGTTGATCGTCGGCAAGACCACGTTCGGCAAGGGTTCGGTGCAGACCGTCCGGCCGATGACCGCGGACACCGCGCTGCGCCTGACTACCGCGTATTACTACACGCCGAGCGGCAAGTCGATTCAGAACAAGGGCATCCGTCCTGACGTTCCGGTCGATCAATACGCAGAAGGCGATCCGGATGACGCACTCGTGACGCGGGAAGTGGATTATTCGAACCACTTGGCGAACACGCAGGACCCGAACGAGAAGAAGGAACAGGAAGCCCGCGAAGCAGACCGGCTCGAGCAACTGCGGATTCTTGAAGAGCAGAACGACAAGAAGACGCCTGAGCAGCGCCGGAAGGATCGTGAGAGAAAGCCTGTCGAGTTCGGCAGTGCGGACGACTTCATGCTTGCCCAAGGCCTGAACAAGCTCGAAGGTAAGCCGGTTCAGGAGTCGAAGTCGTACTCCGAGCGCAAGCTTGCGCAGGACAAGCCGACGCCATCGGCATCCGCTCCGATCGCGGTGCAGCCGGCCTTGCCGGCAACGCCTGGATCGGAA
>NZ_JBSIPA010000928.1:0-803 GCF_053574605.1 Caballeronia sp. M23-90
TGGTAATACGCGTCTGCGCTCGCCAACAGCGGGTCCTTGTCCGAAGCCGCCGCTCTTGCCCGTGGGTTCCTCGAGACCCATCCGTCGAGCGCAGACGCGTATTACCTGCTGGGCGTCATTGCCGATGCTCAGGGCGCGCAAACCGAGGCGCGCGGTCATTACAAACGTGCGCTGTATCTCGATCCCGAGCATGGCGAAGCGTTGACGCATCTCGCAGCGGTGTTGGGACTGGAGGGCGATCGTGCGGGCGCGCAATTGCTGCTGGCTCGTGCGGCGCGGGCGAGTCATCCGGGTCGTGCTTCGGGAGGACGCGATGAGTGAAGTCCACGACGCGCCCCAGACAGTGCTCATCGATGATTGCTGGAACCGGATCGGCGTGCGTGGCGACGGCTCGTGTCCACGTCTTGCCGGCTACATCCATTGCCGCAATTGCCCCGTGCACGATGCCGCGGCTGCGCTCGTGCTCGACCGTGAGCACGCCGTCGATTCGATCGGCGAACGCCAGCCGCTGAATTCGCTGGCCGACCGTACCGCGCGTGAAGCCGATACCACGTCATGGCTCGTGTTCCGCATCGGCGATGAATGGCTGGGTTTGCCCACGGCCATCTTCCAGCAGGTCGCGCAGTTAAGGCCGATCCACTCGCTGCCGCACCGGCGTCATCGGGCGGTGCTCGGCGTTGTGAACATCCGCGGCGCGCTGCTGGTTTGCGCATCGCTTGCACGGCTTTTCGGGATTGCATCGGAGTTTGCGCAGGACGGCCGAGATCGCGGGCATCGACGACCTGCTGCGCGGCGTCGCGCCA
>NZ_JBSIPA010000929.1:0-800 GCF_053574605.1 Caballeronia sp. M23-90
TGGCGCGCTTGGCGAGCCAGGCATTGACGCGGCCAAGCGCGCCTGAGCCTCCTGCATCTCGTGACCGCCGTCCGGTGTTATGCCAATGGCGTAACGCCGGCAGCGGCGCTACATTAGCGCCTCCGGTTTTCTCCGCTTCAAGCCTTCATCAAGGGTTCGTCCATGTATTTAGGCATCGATCTCGGCACCTCCGAAGTAAAAGTCCTGCTGCTTGCAAGCGATGGCAGCGTCATCGGCACGGCGGGTACGCCGTTCACCGTATCGCGTCCGAAACCCCGCTGGTCGGAGCAGAATCCGCTCGACTGGTGGGACGGCACGCGCGCTGCCCTCTTCGCCTTGCGCGACAAATTCCCGCAAGAGTTCGCGCAGATTCGCGGTATTGGTTTGTCGGGACAGATGCACGGTGCGGTGCTGCTCGATTCCGAGGATCGCGTGCTGCGTCCGGCGATTCTCTGGAACGACATGCGCAGTGACAAGGAATGCGACGAACTCACGCAAACCGCGACGGAGTTGCATCGCATTGCCGGCAATCTCGCGATGCCCGGCTTCACCGCGCCCAAACTGCTTTGGGTGAAGCATAACGAGCCGGATATCTTCAACCGGACGGCTTGCGTGTTGTTGCCGAAAGATTACCTGCGCCTGCATCTGACGGGCACGAAAGTGTCCGATCCATCGGATGCAGCGGGCACGTTGTGGCTCGATGTCGCACGCCGCGACTGGTCCGACGAACTGCTCGCCGCATGCAGCATGACGCGCGCGCAGATGCCGGCGCTTGCCGAAGGCAGCGAACCGTCGGGCAA
>NZ_JBSIPA010000930.1:0-798 GCF_053574605.1 Caballeronia sp. M23-90
TCATTGGCCTGCGCCGTCATTTGCGCGAGCTGGGCCTGCATGCGCGGGAGCGATTCACGCAAGCGCGCGCGGCCTTCATACGCGGGCGCCCACAACACGAGATACACAATGACGATAGCCAGCGCAGCGCCGCCCCACATCAGGATGGTCTTTTCGCGCTGGGTCCGGGCGGACCAGAACTCGTTTGCGGTATCGGTGATTGCCTGTTTCATTGGCCGCTCCTGACGGACCACTTGCCCGTGTTGGTGTCGATCGCGCCCGTTAGTCCGTTCGCAACCAGACGCCGTTGCAAACCAGGATCGACCTTGGTTTCAGGCTTGAAGGTCACGTCGAGCTTCCTGTCGTGGTAATCCAGCGCCGCGATGCCGTTCACCGGAATGGGCCCGAGCGCGCGTGCGAATGAATCGGCGATGGACAGGAAATCCGACGGCGACAATTGTCCCGACGCCAGCCGCAGCCGGTCGAGCTGACGCGTCATCTGGTCGGGTGCATCGAGCACGACGGTGGTTTTCGGGAACGTGTTCAGCAGCAGCTCGGTCATCTGCGCATTGATCGCGTCGCGTTGGCGCGCGAGCTGGATCCACTGAATGTTGATCCCGATCATCGACACGATCAGCGCCCCGGCCAGCAGCGCCACCGGTACCTTCAGGCGCCGCATGGTCGCGCGGTCCCGTTTAGTTGGTTTGTTTTTTCGACGTTACCGCGTTGCGCAACTCATTTAGCGAGGACCGTGCCAGCGATGGTCAATCTCAATGCCATCATGGGGTCGTGCGTGGCGGGTGCCAGCGGCAAATCTGC
>NZ_JBSIPA010000098.1:0-17725 GCF_053574605.1 Caballeronia sp. M23-90
TGCCGAAGCGAACGGGTTTGTCGCGCTGGACGACGGATACGCGATCACGCTGGTGGGTGTCGACAACACGCCGGTCCGCCCGCGACCAGCGCGATATCGAAGCCGCCCTGCGCTTCATCGCATGTGAGATCCGCAAGCATGCGCGTGCCGTTCGACGCGCGCACCGGCGTGTTGTCGACACCCACCAGCGTGATCGCGTATCCGTCGTCCAGCGCGACAAACCCGTTCGCTTCGGCGAAAACATCGAGTGGACCGGCTACATCGAGCGCCTGCACTTGCGGAAAGATCGCGATGGCGACGCTGCGCATGAAGTCGTGCTCCTCAAGAATTTGCGGGGGTTTTTCGGTGCTTGGCAGCAGACGCCGTGCGGTTGGCAGGCTTCGACGGATGACATCGATTGCCGCAGCAACCCGCCGGGGCGACACTGATCTGGTCGTCCAACCTCATCAGCTTGCCCGGCGAACCCACGCAGTTTAACAAGACGTCCGCGGCAAACCTCACACCAAGGAGCACCGAACATGACTACCACGATCGCCGGCATCCGCATCCCCGACAGCGCCATGGCGCGCGCCGCCACAGAACTCGTCCGCGATACCGAGCCGGACCTTCTCTACAACCACTCGCGCCGCGTGTTCCTGTTCGGCGCGCTGACGGGCGAGCGCCGCAAGCTCGGCTACGACGCCGAGCTGCTTTATATCGGCGCGATGTTCCACGACATGGGCCTGATCGATGCCTACAGCAGCAAGCACGACCGCTTCGAAGTCGATGGCGCCAACGCGGCGCGCGATTTCCTGAAGGGCTATGGCATTGGCGAACACGACATTGAACAGGTCTGGGATTCTATCGCGCTGCACACCACGCCCGGCATTGCGCAGCACAAGAAACCGGTTGTCGCGCTGGTCACGGCCGGCGTGGAAATGGACGTGCTGGGTCTTGCATACGACGAATTCAGCGACACACAACGCAAGCAGGTCATTGCCGTGCATCCGCGTGAAGTGAATTTCAAGGAAGGAATCATCGATGCATTCGCGCACGGCACGATCCAGAAGCCGGAAACGACCTTCGGCAACGTGAAAGCCGATGTCCTCGCGCTGAAAGACCCGACTTACAAACGCCTGAATTTCTGCAGCCTGATTTTGGGCTCCGCGTGGAACGACAGCCCGGGTGCATGTGCGCATTGCAACGATGCATCGCACAATCACTGAGCTGCGCGCCGCCCCGACAGCCGTTCCTCTGCTGGAACGGCTTGTTTATCGCTAAAACAGATAAGCGTATGGAATTTGGTTTGTTGACCTTGTACGCGCGGAAACATAGATTCGATAATCTGCCAAAGCAATTTCCCAATCGAATAACGAGTCCCGCGTGACGACCCAAACTCTCAACCAGACCATTGCAATCACGCCGTTCCAAGGCCCGGTAGGCGCCGAAGTAACCGGTCTCGACCTCAGCCAGCCTCTCGCCGACGACGATTTCAAGCGCATTCACCGTGCGCACCTCGATCATCACGTGGTCGTGTTCCGCGACCAGCGCATCACGGCCGAACAGCACATTGCCTTCAGCCGCCGCTTTGGTCCGCTGCAAATCCACGTGCTTCACCAGTTCCAGTTGAGTGGCCACCCGGAGATCCTGATCGTTTCGAACGTGATGGAAAACGGCAAGCCGATCGGTCTCGGCGATGCCGGGCACTTCTGGCATTCGGACCTTTCGTATAAGGAAACGCCCAGCTTGGGTTCACTCTTGCACGCGCAGGAATTGCCGTCGGAAGGCGGCGATACGCTCTTCGCGAACATGCATCTGGCTTGGGATACGTTGCCGCAAGCGTTGCGCGATGCAGTAAAGGGCCGCTCCGCCGAACACACCTATCTTGCAAAATACGCCGAACTGCAAAAACGCAGCCCGTGGCGGCCGAATTTGTCGGCTGAACAAATCGCTCAGGTCAAACCCGTGGTACAGCCGATCGTGCGCACGCATCCGGAAACCGGGCGCAAGGCTCTGTTCGTGAGCGAGCATTTCACCACGCGCGTGATCGACATGCCCGAGGGCGAGAGCCGCGATCTGCTGCAAGCGCTCTTCGACCACAGCGTGCGCGAAGAACATCTGTACCGGCATCAATGGCGTGAACATGATCTCGTGTTCTGGGACAACCGCTCGCTGATGCACCTCGCGGCCGGCACGCCCGATCATCTGCGCCGCAAGATGTACCGGACCACGATTGAAGGCGATACGCCGTTCTGATCACATCTTCCAGAACCGCATTTGGCTCCCCACGGATCGCGTGTTCGCGGGACTCGCCGCGGTGATCGTGATCGGCCTGGTCGTCGAACTCTCGTCTTCGACACCTTCGAGCGCCTGACGGTTCGCCGCTGAGGCGTGCAACGATAGGGCCTTTTACCGCAGATATGAAAACCCGCGAGATTGCGTCTCGCGGGTTTTTTTACGCCTGCTGATTTCAGAACACGTTGACCGGCACATTCACCATCAGGCGATACACATCGCTCGAAGAATCCGAATAATATTTGCCGCCGTGGTGATGCATGTAATAGAACTTGGCGCTCGCGCCCTTCAGCTTGCCCGAACCGATGGTATAGGACGGAATGACGCCAAACTCATAATGCGTCCCGTGAACCGGTTCGCCGTTTTTCCAGTACAGATCGTGAAGCGAACTGGCGGGATCGGCATAACGGTCGGCCATGGTCGATGCATCCGCGCCCCAGCCGTACGCACCCCACGTCGTCACCTTCGCGCCGGGCAAACCATAACCGGCAAGATTCAACGTATAACCGAGTTGGAGTGACTTTTCATGCGGCGCGTTGTAGTCCACATCGAGCGAGTTCGCCAGATAATCGCCCGCCGACTGACCAACATAATCGAAGAACTGGTTACTCGCGATTTGCTGGAAACCCACCGAAATGGTGTGCGCGTTGTGCGTACCCGATAACAACAAGCTATACGCGTGGTTGTTGATGGGACCGTTCCTGCTTTGTCCGACGTCGTGCGTGTAGTAATAAGTCAGATTGCCGGTCCAGCGAATCTGTGCCGGATCGCCAATACTGTGACCCAGCGTCAAGTAATACTGGTCCCAGACGTTCTCGGCACGGCTGGCATATAACGACGCAGACGTGTCGTCATTGGGCGCGTAATCGCCGCCGGCAAACGTAAAACGGCTGAACCGGGTACCGCCGTATTCCGTCTTCAGCGTGGTCACGCTGGTCTGGCCGCGCGCCATGACGCCATCCACGCTTCCCGCCTTGAGCGTCACGTTCCTGATCTCCTCGCTGGCGAGAGAGAAGCCGCGATAGCTTGGGGGCAGCGCGCGGTTATCGTGGGGAACGAGAAAGGGGTTATCGAATAGTTGCAGGCCGTATTTGAGCACCGTATTCGATACCCGCGCCTTTACGTCCCACACGCCTGGATACGTCCACGCCAACTGGTTCTGGCCGGTCTGGCCATCGTGATTCAAATGCACGCGGTTTCCCGCGCCTTGTCCGCCATTCAGTTTTAAATCGCTGAACAACGACGCATCCAGACCCACGCCGAATAATCCGCGCGTATACCCCGATTCAAATACTGCCTGATTACCCAATACCCACGCGTCCTTGTTCTTCGCCCCATCCGATTCCAGGCGCTCGGTATAACTGCGGAAAAGCAACTTCAAATGTGAATCTTCGATAAACCCCTGCGATTTCGACTGATTGCTGATAGGCCCGTCGGCTTCTGTATTAGGCGGGGAACTCGGTGGTGCTTCGGTGTGACGCGTTGAAACATCGTCATCATCCGCAAAAGCGGAAATGGACGGACCCATCAATGCAGTGGCAACAGTTAAAGTGAGTGCAAGCGAATGTTTCTGTATTGTCATTATTGTTGTCTCTGACTTGTTATAGATTGTGATCAAAGGCCGACAACCATCTCAATAAAACCGGCGCGAGTTTATAAACGCGCCTGTTCAAGGAGCGAAGCATCGGAGGGTTACCGCGGGAACTACGGGGTTAGCAAAGCACCGCCGCATTCCGCCGTTGAAAAACGGCGAAACGCGCGATGTCTAGGCAATGGACGAAATCAGTCGTGGATCAGGCGAGCAGGCAGGCGGCGGCAACTCCATGTTCAAGGGTTCGCAATGCGGGCACTTCCTGCGAACAGCGCGGCTCCGCAATCGGACATCGAGTATGAAACACACAGCCGGTCGGCGGGTTGATCGGGCTCGGGATATCGCTCGAAAGAATCTGCACGACCTTCGTCCGCTCGATGGCCGGATTCGGCACCGGCACGGCGGACAGCAACGCGCGTGTGTAGGGATGGCGAGGCCGGGCATAGAGAGAATGTTTATCGGAGAGCTCCATGACGTGGCCGAGATACATCACCATCACGCGATCCGAGATGTGTTTGACCACGGCCAGATCGTGCGCAATGAAAATCAGCGCGAGCCCCATTTCCTGCTGCAGTGACTTGAGCAAGTTGACGATCTGCGCCTGGATGGACACGTCGAGCGCGGAAACAGGCTCGTCGCAGACAATCAGCTTCGGCTCCACGATCAGCGCACGCGCAATGCCGATCCGCTGGCACTGTCCCCCGGAGAACTCATGCGCGTAGCGGTTGATCATCTGTTCGCGCAGGCCGACCTTCGCCATCATCGCGCGCACGCGCTGGTTCATCTCGTCCTTCGACATGCCCGGCCTGTGTTCTCGCAACGGTTCCGCAATGATCTGTCCGACCGTCATGCGCGGATCGAGCGATGCCAGCGGGTCCTGGAAGATCATCTGGATGTCGGCCCGCACGCCGTGCCATTGTTTGACCGTCGCGCCGCTCAGGTCCTGCCCCATCCACACGATCTTGCCGTGCGTCGCGGGAATCAGGTTGAGGATTGCGCGCGATAACGTCGATTTGCCGCAGCCCGACTCACCGACCACGCCGAGCGTTTCGCCCGCCTTCAGGTCGAAGCTCACGCCATCGACGGCCTTCAAGGTGCGCCTCGGCGCCCATGGCAGCTTGCTCTTTGCCTTGACGCTGAAATGGACCTGCACGTCGCGTACGGACAGAATGGTTTGCTCAGGCATGGGCGACCTCGTGCAGCGACTTCATTTGCTCGACCGGGCGATAACACGCGCGCAGCCAGGTTGGATCGCCGGCGAACGCTTCGAGCGGCGGCGTTGATTCGGCGCAGCCCTGGCTGGCATCGATACACCGCTCCTGGAACGGGCAACCCGAGGGCGGATGCGCCATGTTCGGCGGATTGCCCGGAATGCCGACGAGCGGCGCGTCGCTTTGATCGAGACGCGGCAGCGCCCGCAACAAACCGATGGTGTAAGGATGCGACGGACGCGCAAACAGATCGTCCGCGTTGCAATGCTCCATCACGCGGCCGCCATACATGACCATGACCTTCTCGCACAGGCCGGCAACCACGCCCAGGTCGTGCGTGATCAGGACGATTGCCGTGCCGAAGTCGTGTTGCAGATTGCGCAGAAGCTGGAGAATTTGCGCCTGGACGGTGACGTCGAGCGCGGTCGTGGGTTCATCGGCGAACAGCACTTGCGGTTCGCACAGGAGCGCCATCGCGATCATCACGCGCTGGCGCATGCCGCCGGAAAGCTCGTGCGGGTATTGGTCGATACGATGCGCCGCTTCCGGAATCCGCACCGCTTCGAGCATGTCGATTGCGCGCTTTTTCGCGGCCCGCCGCGTCATGTTCTTGTGCAGTTCGAGCACTTCCGTCATCTGGCGTTCGATCGTCAGATACGGATTGAGCGATGTCATCGGGTCCTGGAAGATCATCGACAAGCGGTTGCCGCGAATCCGGTTCAGCTTTTTCGACGGCATGGTCAAGAGGTCTTCGCCCTGATAGATCGCGTTGCCTTTGACACGGCCGTTGCGCGCGAGCAGTCCGAGCATGGCGAGCACGCTCTGGCTCTTGCCCGAGCCCGATTCGCCCACGATGCCAAGCGTGCTGCCCTCTTCCAGATCGAAGCTCACGCCGTTCACCGCGCGAACGACGGCGTCGGGTGTATCGAATGCGACTTCGAGATTGTGTACCTTGAGCAATGACATGATGCTTACCGATCCTTCGGGTCGAGCGCGTCACGCAGACCGTCGCCGACAAAGTTGATGCAATACAGCGTCACCGACAACAGCGCCGCCGGGAACAGGAGAATCCACGGCGACGTTTCCATCACGCCCACGCCGTCCTGGATCAGCACGCCCCAGCTTGTCATGGGCTCCTGCACGCCGAGCCCGAGAAACGATAGTACGGACTCCGTGAGAATCACGCCCGGCACGGTCACGGTCGTATAGATCGCGACAATGCCCAGCAGGTTCGGCACGATATGCCGCAAGATGATGCCGCTCGTCGATACACCGATCGCACGCGCCGCCTCCACATACTCCTTCGACCGGATCGCGAGGGTCTGGCCACGCACCACCCGCGCCATGTCCATCCACGAAAATACGGTGATGGTCAGCACCACGAGGTAGAACTCGCGTCCAAGCAGCGTCACCATCAGGATCGCGATCAGCAGGTAGGGAATGGCGTACATCATGTCGACAATGCGCATCATCGCGTTGTCCACGCGTCCGCCCACGAACCCCGCAATCGCGCCCCATACAATGCCGAGCGTCACGGACGTGAGCGTCGCCAACGCGCCGATCATCAGCGACACACGTCCGCCCACGAGACACCGCACGAGCAGGTCGCGGCCGGTTTCATCGGTGCCGAACAAATGCCAGTTGGCAAACGTCGGCGTGGAACTCATCATGTTCCAGTCGGTGGAATCGAAGGCGTTGGGCAATACTATGGGGCCGATGATGCAGGCGAGCGTGATCAGAACAAGAATCACGAGGCTCGCGACGGCCGCCTTGTTGCGCGCAAAGCGCAAGCGCGCGTCCTGCCACGGGCTGCGCCCTTCAACCGGCACGGCCAGCACGCTTTCGAGCGCGGGGACGAGCGTTCCTTGTTTCATTGCAGACCTCATGCGCATGGGCTAACTGATCAGTAGCGGATTTTCGGATCGAGCCACGCATACGCGAGATCGACCAGCAGATTGAGCAGGACGGCAACCACGGTCACCAGCACGACGAGTCCGAGCACCAGCGTGTAATCGCGATTCGCGGCGCCGTTCACGATCAGCTTGCCAATACCCGGCAGCGAGAACACGGACTCCGTGACAACGGCCGCGGTGATCGAACCGATGGCAAGCGGCCCGATCACCGATACCACCGGGATCATGGTCGGGCGCAGCGCGTGGCGCAGCACGACGGTCCATTGCGACAGGCCCTTGGCATAGGCGGTACGAATGTAGTTGGTGTTCATCACTTCGATCAGACTGCCGCGCGTCACGCGTCCGACGGTCGCCACATTGATGATGGTCAGGAGCGCAATAGGCAGCACCATGTAGCGCACATGGAAACCGTTCCAGCCGCCGGCGGGAAGCCATTTGAGAAGAATCGCGAACACGAGAATGAGCACGGGCCCGATCACGAACGACGGAAACGCACTGCCCGCATTCCCCACGATCATCAGCAGGTAATCCGCCGGGCTGTTCCTGTAGAGCGCCGCGAAGATGCCGAGTATCACGCCGAGCACGATTGCGAGCACCATCGACACACCGCCGATGGTCAGCGACACCGGCAACGCGCGCAGCACGAGGTCGTTCACGCTCCAGTCGGCGTATCTGAACGATGCACCCAGGTCCCCATGCAAGAGGCTGTTGAGATACAGCAGATACTGCTTCCACAGCGGTTCGCCGAGATGGTATTTCGCCTGCAGGTTCGCAAGCACTTCGGCCGAGACCTTGCGCTCGCCATCGAACGGACCGCCCGGCGTTGCATGCAGCAGCAGATAACACACCGTGACGACAATCAGCAGCGTCGGCACGGTCAGCAGTACACGCCTCAACGTATAAGACCACATGGAACTTCTCTCCTGGCGGCGTCGCGATCAGTGTGCGTCGCGACGGCCGCCTCATGGGTGTTGCGGGAACGGTAGCGAAAGCGTGGCGCCTCGCTCAGTGCTTCACGATATACAGATCCTTGCTGCGATAACGGTCCATCGGGTTCTCCAGTGAATACCCGCCCACGTAGCTCTTCACGAGCCGCGCGATCGTGTATTGCAACAGCGGCAACATCGGATAGTCGTCCATCACGAGTTTCGCGGCCTGCGTCTGCAATTGCGTGCGTTTTGCCTGATCGGTGGTGGAGTTCGCTTCCTTGATCAGCGCGTCGGCCTTGGGATTGCAGTTGAAGTTGTCGTTCTGCTCCGACCCGCATGAGACGAGCCCGAGAAACGTGGTCGCGTCGTTGTAGTCGGCGACCCAGCCATTGCGCGCGATCTGGAAGTCACCGGAATGACGTTTTTTGGTCAGGACCTTGAATTCCATGGTGTCGATCTGCGTGTCGAGACCCAACTTGGTCTTCCATTCCGATGCCGCGAAAATGGCCATCTTCTTGTGGTAATCGCTCGAGTTCATGGCGAAGCGAATCGTCGTGCCGGGCTTCACGCCCGCTTGCGCGAGCAGCTTCTTCGCTTCTTCCACGCGCTTGGCCATCGGCCATGTCGACCAGTCGTAGGCCGTGACATCGGCGCCCTTCACACCCTTCACGATCACGCCATACGCCGGGATCTGGCCGTCGGCGGTGACACGTTGCGCAAGGATGTCGCGATCGATCACCATCGACAACGCCTGGCGCACGCGCACGTCCTTGAGCAGCGGGTCCTTGTTGTTGAACGAGTAATAGCGCAGGCCGAGCATGAGCGAGAGCTTGATGTCGTTCGGGAAGTCCTGCTTGTACTTCGCGTACGTTCCCGACGGCAACTGGTAGACCCAGTCGTTGTCGCCTGACTGGAACAGCTTGATGTCGGTGGTTTCGCTTTCCACCGGCAGATACGTAACCTGCGTCAGTTGCACGTGCGCCGCGTCCCAGTAGTTCGGGTTGCGCGCAAGCACCAGCTTGCTGTTCACTTGCCAGTCCTTCAGCACGAACGCGCCGTTGCCGACCAGCTTGCCGGGCTTCGTCCAGTCCTTGCCGAATTTATCGATGGCGGCTTTGTTGACCGGACCCAGGTTCGTATTCGACATCAGTTCGGGAATGAACGACACAGGACCCGGCGTCCTGACTTCGATGGTATAGGCGTCGACCGCGCGAACGCCGAGCGAATCCAGCGGCTTTTTCCCCGCGATGATGTCAGCGCCATTGAGCAGGAAGATGCCAAACGTCGTTGCGTAAGGCGACGCGATCTTCGGGTCGACAAGACGCTGGCATCCATAGACGAAATCATTGGCGACCACAGGTTCGCCATTGGACCACTTCGCGTTCTTTCGCAAATGGAAGACCCATGTAGTGGCATCTTTCTGTTCCCATTTTTCCGCCACGCCCGGGACGACTTCGCCATCGGCATTCGTCGCGGTCAGGCCTTCAAAAAGATCGCGAGTCACGTTGTTCGACGGCACGGTTTCGGCCAGGTTCGGATCGAGCGTCTCGACTTCAGACGCGTTGTTGCGGACCAGCTCCTGCTTGGCGGCGAGCTGCACGCCGGCCGGCACGTTTGCCGCATGCGCTACAGGAATCGTGCTGGCGGCGACAACGACGCTCGCGGCCAATGCCGGCAGCCATTTACCGCTTTTGCCGAAGATGCGGCGATCGACAGCATCGCCCGGACGAAAAAAAGCGTCAACGCGTGCGCTACGAGCAACGAGTCCTGCGAACAACATCATGGGAATCCTTTTTATTTATCTGTACAACGGCGCAGCGGGGCATGCACGCGCCAGACAAGGCCAGCTTTTACCTTATCTGGCGGCGCGTTCTGTGCAGAAATGTGTCAGCGTCTGCGGCTTGATCAGGAACGACGTTCCGGCCTCCTGCGTCTGTCTCCAACTCGCAACGGCTGTTTTGCTTATCTTTCAAACTGCTTTACCGACGCTACGAATCCACAACAAATTCGAATTCGCCGGGAGTATTTCAGAGCAATAAAGTGGAATCCACTCACATGTGGTTATAGGCCATGTGTTTTGTGTATGACTGAGTGGCCGCCGTGCATAACTTTTGTGTTTTCGCACGAGCGTATTTCTTCGGTCGGCAAGCATGGGCGTTATCGCGCTACCATCGGCGTCCTCACGGTTCACCAGCAGGCTCGCTACGATGATTCGTTTTCGCCAGATAGAAGCATTCCGTTCGTTGATCATGACCGGCACCAGCGTGGGCGCTGCGCGTGCATTGCACGTGACGCAACCCGCCATTAGCCGTCTGATTGCAGATTTAGAGGCTGACCTCGGTTTCAGCCTGTTCAGCCGCACTGGCGGCAGGCTCAATCCAACCAATGCCGGATTGCGTTTTTTCAAGTCGGTCGAAGAGAATTTCCTGGGGCTCGACCGCTTGAAACAAGTGGCCGAACTCATCCGCGATGAAGCCTCAGAAGGACTGACCGTCGCCTGCTTGCCGGTGCTTGCAAGCACCCTGCTGCCGCCCATACTCGCCGATTTTGTCGAGCGTCATCCGGGCGTGCCCATCCGCGTGGACTCGGTAAAGGTGCCCGAAGTGCTTACCATCCTTCAGAACCACAAGGCCGACGTTGCGATCAGTCAGGCGTTCGCGCCGGTTGCAGGTATCGAAGTGGAAAAACTGCTGAGCGCGCGCGGTCAATGCGCGATGCCGGCGTCGCATCGGTTGGCCAGGAAAAAGGTCGTGCGTACGTCGGATCTTCGTGGCGAACGCATCATTGGATGGCTGCCGAATTCGCGTCAACCGTATGCCGCCGAGCAATCGTTGTTCGCGGCCGGCGAGGATCGCGCGAACTATACGGTGATGACCGACACCGCACATACACGATACGCCATGGTCGCGGGCGGCCTGGGCGTGTCGATCGTCGAACCGTTCGCCGCGAAGGTGTGGCGCATGCACGGCGTGATCGTGCGGCCGTTCGAAGCGGCTATTGAATACGAGTACGTGCTTTCGTATCCGAGCAGCGGCATCCGTTCGGATCTGGTCGCGTCTTTTCGCGAGTCCGTCCTGCGCGTGGTGGCAACGTATTCCCTCGATGAAGCCCCCGTGCTCGCCGACGCATAAAAACACCGGATTTGCCAGCCTTTTAAAAGAATTCCGCCTCGTGGTATAAGCCCGGATGCGCTTCCCGTGAAGCTGTCCGCCGGGAAGTGACGACGAGACGAGACGATTCGAGGAGACGAATACCCAATCAAGAGGAGGAGAAAGATGGCAATGAAGATGTCCATGAATTCACTGCATCGCACGCGTTCGTTTGCGCTTGGAAGTGTAGCGGCGGCGATTTTTGCGGTATCGATGGGATTTGTCGAAAGCACGCCGGCATACGCCAAGGTTGCACAGCAACCGGTGGTGCTGACGGCGTCGGCTGTTGCTGTCGCGGACAAGTTCGCCGCTGATGCCGCCGAGCAGATCTTCAAACAAGGCGGCAACGCGGTCGACGCCGCCGTTGCCGTCGCCTTCACGCTGGCCGTGACATATCCGGAAGCAGGCAATCTCGGCGGCGGCGGTTTCATGACGCTGTACGTGGATCATCGTCCGTACTTCCTCGATTATCGCGAGCGCGCGCCGATCGCGGCCACGAAGAACATGTATCTCGACGACAAAGGCGAAGTCATCAAGGGCATGAGCCTTTACGGACATCGCGCGGTCGGCGTGCCGGGCACGGTCTCGGGCATGTGGGAAGCGCAAAAGCGCTTTGGCAAGCTGAAGTGGAAGCAAGTGGTCGCGCCCGCAATCAAGTACGCGCAGAACGGCTTCGAAGTCAGCGACCAGTTGCAGGAACGCAAGGACGCGGCATCGAAGGAATTTGCAGGCAAGACGAACTTCGACAGTTACTTCGGAACCCTGAATAAAGGCGTGAACTTCAAGCAGCCGGAACTGGCTGCCACGTTGCAGCGCATTGCGGACAAGGGCGCGAAGGGCTTTTATGAAGGTCAGACCGCAAGCCTGATTGCCGACTCCATGCGTGGCCACGGCCTCATCACGGAACAGGATCTGAAAGAGTACAAGGCGGTCTGGCGCACGCCGGTTCTCGCAAGCTGGAACGGCTACCGGATCATCACCGCGCCACCTCCGAGTTCGGGTGGCATCGGTCTCGTCCAGTTGCTCAAGATGAAGGCCGATCTCAAGGACAAGTACGCAAACGTTCCGCTCAATTCGGCGCAATACATCCACCTGACGGCGGAGATCGAGAAACGCGTCTTTGCCGATCGTGCGCAGTATCTCGGCGATCCTGATTTCTACAAGGTGCCGATCGCGCAACTCATCAACGACGACTACCTCCTGAAGCGTGCATCCGAAGTGAATCCGGACACGCCGTCAGACACGAAGAGTGTTGTTCCGGGCCTGGGCACCACAATGCCCGAGAAAGCCGAGACCACGCACTTTTCGATCGTGGACAAATGGGGCAACGCGGTATCGAATACGTACACCATCAACGGTTATTTCGGCGCGGGTGTAATTGCCGACGGTACGGGTGTGGTGCTCAACGACGAGATGGATGACTTCTCCTCGAAACCGGGTGTCGCAAACATGTTCGGCGTGGTCGGCAGCGATGCCAACGCAATCGAACCGCGCAAGCGTCCGCTCTCCTCCATGTCGCCCACGATCCTGACGAAGGACGATCAGGTCGCAATGGTGATCGGCACGCCGGGCGGCTCGCGCATCTTCACCTCGATCTTTCAGGTGATCAACAACGTGTACGACTTCTCAATGCCGCTGCCCGAGGCCGTCGCCGCGATGCGCTGGCATCACCAGTTGCTGCCGCCGAACACGATCTTCTGGGAGCCGTACAAGCCTATCGACGGTGATCTGGCGAAGGAACTCGAAGCGAAGGGTTATACGCTGCAGAAGCAGGGTTTCAACGGAGACATCCAGGCCATCGAGATCAACGATAAAACGCCTGAAGCCGTCGCCGATCCCCGCGGCCGCGGCGTGACGCGCGTGATCCAGTAAGCCTTGTAAGAAGCCTCGACAAAGCAAAGGCCAGGTCTTCGGACCTGGCCTTTGCATTTTCCGCCGCACGATAAAACCCGCCCATAAGCCCCTGGAATCAAGCTTATAAGGATCGCGGCATGACTGGAATCCCATTTTTGAGATTGGATGCGGCGTGCTGATCGCCTAGTCTCTGTCCTGGCCCAGTCCAGCGCATCGATTCTGGCCACTACTAAAAATACGACTTTCGAGACGACCCCTGAAGACGGCTCTCCGGCTTGTTCCCGGCCCGTTTCAGCATGCTGATAAAGGAGAACAGCTCATGATGGAACCCCACGCCCAGCCGCTTCGCGGCATCGATATTCAACAGGACGAATCCCCGTCCGCTCACGGCCGAACGCAAGACGAGACGCAAAGCAAAACGCAAGGCGGCGCAATCGACCGCTATTTCCAGATCAGCGCACGCGGCAGCACGCAGCGGCGTGAAGTGATCGCCGGCATCACTACGTTTCTCGCGATGGTTTATTCCGTCTTCGTCGTCCCCGCCATGCTCGGAAAAGCCGGATTCGATACCCGCGCCGTCTTCGTCGCCGTCTGCCTCACGACCGCCTTCGGTTCGCTGCTGATGGGCGTCTGGGCACGCCTGCCGATCGCAATCGGCTGCGCAATCTCGCTGACCGCCTTCACCGCATTCGGGCTTGTGCTGGGCAAAGGGCTCTCGCCATCCGTGGCGCTCGGCGCCGTATTCCTGATGGGTGTCACCTTTACGGCGATTTCCGTGACCGGCGTGCGTTCGTGGATCTTGCGTAACCTGCCGGCCGGGGTCGCTCATGGGACGGGCATAGGAATTGGCTTGTTCCTGCTGCTGATTGCATCGAACGATGTCGGGCTGATCGTGAAGAATCCGGGCGCGGGCATGCCCATATCCCTCGGCCATATCACCGCGTTTCCGGTGCTGATGTCCGTGTTCGGGTTGGCTGCGATTCTCGGCCTGGAGCGGCGCCGTGTGCCGGGCGGGATTCTGATCGTGGTGATCGGCATGTCCGTGCTGGGTCTCGCCTTCGATCCGTCCGTTCACTACACGGGGGTATTCGCGGTGCCGTCGCTGAGCGCGCCGGGCCATGCCTCGTTGATTGGGGCAATGGATATTCGTGGCGCGCTTTCCATGGCCGTGCTGCCGAGCGTTCTTGCACTCGTGATGACCGCAGTCTTCGATGCCACCGGCACCATTCGCGCAGTCGCGGGCCAGGCGGGTCAGATCGATGAAAACGGCCGAATTGTGAATGGCGGACGCGCATTGACAGCGGATTCGGTGAGCTCGATCGTGGCCGCTTGCCTGGGCGGTGCGCCGGCTGCGGCTTATATTGAATCGACGGTAGGTGTAGCGGCGGGCGCGAAGTCGGGCCTGGCTGCCGCGACCGTGGGCCTGCTGTTCCTGGCCGTGATGTTCTTCTCGCCGATCGCGGGCCTTGTGCCTTCGTATGCGACAGCGCCGGCGCTGATGTACGTCGGTTTGCTGATGCTTTCAAGCGTGAGCAAACTGCACATGGACGATCTCGTCGATTCCATGTCCGGCCTGGTCTGCGCAGTGTTTATCGTGCTTTCGGCGAACATTGTCACCGGCATTATGCTCGGCTTCTGCACGCTCGTGATCGGACGCGTGATTGCGGGCGAATACCGCAAGCTGAACGTGGGTACGGTCGTGATTGCAGCCGTACTCGCCGCGTTTTATCTCGGCGGCTGGGCGATCTGACGCTCAGCTAATCGGCCTGCAAGCTCCCTGCTTTTTGCGTTCAGCCTCTAAATCCGTGCAAATCGACGTGTGAGAACCGGTGAAAAGCTCGATCAGCGCGTCGATCCAATGCAAACGGATTTACTTGCGACGATACGCCTCTGCCATCACAGCGCAGTTTTGCAGGTGAAGGTTCAATGCGCGAACAGCTTCGCGGCGAACAACTGCTTTCGTCTTGCGAAACCATGAACCGAAAGAAACAAGAACTGAACCTTGAGCGGCGGTTTTCATAGAGCACCTTTGCGTAGTTAGGGTATTTACCCTTAGGGAATACCCTTAATTATACGCATTTCGTGCTGCATTGCAAAAAAGTTTCAGAAAATTGTGGCCAGGGTCGTGTCGATGCAACAGCAAAGCCACGCCCTGCGGCCCTCTTACGGCACAACGGACAAGAACAGGAACGTCGCAAAAATCACCAAGTGGACGACGCCCTGCAGTACGGTCGAACGGCCAGTTCCGAGCGTGAGGATGCTGACCAGCAAGGTCAGCGCAAGCAATACAATCTCCTTCGAGCCCAAGCCAAGTGAAATTGGCTGGCTGATCGCGATCGACACGACGGCGACCGCTGGAATCGTCAAGCCGATGCTGGCCAGCGCCGATCCAAGCGCGAGATTCAAGCTTGTCTGCAGCCGGTTCAGTCGTGCAGCGCGCAATGCGGCCACACCTTCCGGCAACAGCACGAGCGCCGCGATCACCACGCCAACCACCGCTTCCGGTGCGCCTGCGCTGGCAACGCCCGCTTCGACCGTCGGAGAAAGAATCTTGGCCAGTCCGACCACGGCCAATAACGACAGCAACAGCAATCCGCCCGAAGCCAGCGCGTGCCCGTTCGTTGGCAGCGGCGCGTGGACATCGTCGGGACGGTTGGGATCGAGCGCGGGCACCGGCGGCAGGAAGTAGTCGCGATGCCGGACGGTCTGGACAAACACGAATACGATGTAAAGCACGAGCGATGTCACCCCGACGAACACCAGTTGCGATGTCGAAAGACCCGGTCCGACAACAGTACTCGTGAAGTTCGGCAGCACCATGGTCAGCACCGACAGCGCGCAAAGAATGGCAAGGGCAGCGCTCGCACCGCTTAGCTGGAAATTCTGTTCGTGATGGCGCAAGCCGCCGACCAGCAAACAGATTCCGACGATTCCGTTGCAGCAGATCATGGCCGCGGCGAACACGGTATCGCGGGGAAGCGCAGCTTTTTCCGGACCGCCCGTGAGCATCACGGAGACTATCAGCGCCACTTCAATGACCGTTACCGCAATCGCCAGTACCAGGGTCCCGAATGGCTCGCCCACTCGATGCGCCACCACTTCCGCGTGATGCACGGCGGCGAACACGGCGGCGGCCAGGGTGATTGCGGCCAGACCGAGTATCCAGCCGTTCGGCATGGCGACTGCAAGTCCAAGGATGATGAGTGCGGCAAATGGTGCGATGCCCGTCCAGTCCAGCTTGAATTTCATCGATGCTCCAGGGCGGTAATGCAGATAGAGGGGTGGCAGAAGCGGCCAGCGAGTTCAAACATGACGCGTCCGAAAGATCACGTTTTCTGGCCGGGCTTGAATGCCGGAAGAGCCGTCAGATTACAGGTTCCTCCTTCAAATTAATCGAATTGAACGCTTGCGGGAATGCGGGTTGAATGCGTGTCGAGCAAACACAGGCATCACTGCACGCAATCTGCCGGAGAGCTACAAACCGTTACGCGTCAGTGAGTTGATGAGCACTTCAGCATGTTGTCCACACGGCTATCCACAAAATCTGTGGACAACCTTCGGACGTCGCGTTCATTCGCTGATGCACGAAATGCCACGCTTTGTGGTTTTTCTAAGTTCGAGCGCTTTAGCGGCTTTATCTGTCACGATAAAAAAGCGCGACCAGTTCATGAGTCGCGCTTCTTGTCATACCCAGTTTAACGAACTTATTCGACGAATTCCGAATTCATCGTGATCTTCGCGTTGCCGGCAAAAAGTTTCGATACCGGGCAACCTTCCTTCGCGGCGGTCGCCAGTTTTTCGAACGTGGCCTTGTCAGTGCCCGGGACCTTGGCCTTCACGTCAAGATGGCAAGCGGTGATCGAGAAACCCTCGCCGTCCTTGTCCAGCGTCACGGTAGACTTCGTTTCGATGCTTTCCGCCGTGAGGCCAGCCTGCGTGAGCTGCAGCGACAAGGCCATGGTGAAGCAGCCAGAATGCGCCGCGCCGATGAGTTCTTCCGGGTTCGTTCCCGGACCGCCTTCAAAGCGCGCCGCGAAGCCGTAGGGCGCGTCCTTCAATACGCCGGTTTGCGTCGAAATGTAACCTTTACCGTCCTTGATGCCGCCACTCCATTTTGCAGATGCTGTCTTTTGCACGAGTGTTCTCCAGTAAGTCAGGGTGGATTGCCGCGCAGTGCCGCCGCAGCAAGGATTCGACCGCAAAGCCTGCATTCAGTACGAACCGGCTTGGCGTGCCATCGGGTTGGACCAAGCACACAGAATGCCCGAAAGCGCATCGGGCAGGTTGATTGATCGTCGAACATCAAATCACTCAGGAGAATGGATGGGTCCGCAAGTCGTGGTTGTCGATGAAGACCGGGTGTTGCCGGAGCAGGTAGATGTCGTTGTCGTGGGCGGCGGGATCATCGGCATGAGCACTGCAATCTACCTCGCCGAGAAAGGGATTTCGGTCGCCGTCTGCGAGAAGGGGTATATCGGCGGAGAACAGTCGAGCCGCAACTGGGGTTGGTGCCGCGCGACGCATCGCGATTTGCGTGAGCTCGAGTTGAGCATCGAAAGCCTCAAGCTGTGGCGAAAACTGGATCAAACGCTCGGGATAGACACCGGCTTTTGGCAAAGCGGCATTCTCTACGCTGCCGATAACGAAGAAGCGCTCGCCGATCACGAAAGCTGGCTCGCCCGCGCGGTGGAACGGGTGGGTCGAGATGGCATCGATTCACGCATCACGTCCGGTAGCGAAACCGCCGCGCTCATGCCAGGCGCATCGCGCATGTTCGCCGGCGGCATTTTCACGCCTTCGGATA
>NZ_JBSIPA010000931.1:0-787 GCF_053574605.1 Caballeronia sp. M23-90
CATCGCCTGTGATCGCCAAGGCATCCACCACATGCACTTGTTCGCTTGACCCTATAACGAGTGCGTCTCCGAGACTCCTCCCGACTCCGAACCGAAGTTCAGCTTCGAGGGAAACCTCTTTCACACCGCTATAGGTTGAGTATTCGTGTTGCGCCGTATTCCAAAGCAATCTCTCGATCACTTTTTCATACATTGATACAATCACAACCCTGATTCACCTACTCACACACCCATCTCTAAGTATGCTTTCGTGAATCTCTTTACTACTTCTTCCAGATTGTTAAAGAACGACAGCATCACCTGAAGCGCTATGCTCCACATGATTTTACTGACTGGCTCAATCGCCAATGCAAATCACGCTCGACCGGCATGGCTCGGTCTAAACGTGCTTGGCATTGATGATTGGTGGAGGATGACGGGATCGAACCGACGACCCCCTGCTTGCAAAGCAGGTGCTCTCCCAGCTGAGCTAATCCCCCAAATACCTTGATGCTTGAGGGTCTGCATTTATCTTCGCTCGTTCTTTCAAACGTTCAAGAGTAAATGGTGGGTCTGGTTGGATTCGAACCAACGACCCCCGCCTTATCAAGACGGTGCTCTAACCAACTGAGCTACAGACCCTTAGCCTGTCTTCTTACAGCCGATAAGCGTGAGCACTTTAGTGCTTCGTTCAGAAGCGTTGAGCTCGAGAAAGGAGGTGATCCAGCCGCACCTTCCGATACGGCTACCTTGTTACGACTTCACCCCAGTCATGAATCCTACCGTGGTGACCGTCCTCCTTGCGGTT
>NZ_JBSIPA010000099.1:0-17391 GCF_053574605.1 Caballeronia sp. M23-90
TGAGTTCGATAGACCGTGCGCATCAGCGCGAAGCAGGCCGGCGGACACGCGACCATCTTCCGCTCGGGTTCATCGTACGACCGCAATGCCGGCGTCTTCACCCCCCTGCCCGCGCCGATGATGAAAATCCATCGTGGCCTGAAATCTGCCTTCGATCCCGCGCGCATCTTCAATCGCGGCCGTCTCTACCCCGACTTTTAAGCTGACCGACCCACGCAATGCAAACCAACCTCGCCGATTTCATGCGCAACACGGCCGACGGCGACGAAGCCGAAGCCATCCTGCGCAAGTGCGTGCATTGCGGATTCTGCACGGCGACGTGCCCGACCTACCAGATTCTCGGCGATGAACTCGATGGTCCGCGCGGCCGCATCTATCTGATGAAGCAGATGATGGAAGGCGCGCCCGTCACGCGCAGCACGCAACTGCATCTGGACCGCTGCCTCACGTGCCGCAATTGCGAAACCACGTGCCCGTCGGGTGTGCAATACGGAAGGCTGGTGGAGATCGGCAGGAAGATCGTGGAGGAGAAGGTCGAGCGGCCAATCGGCCAGCGCGTGCAGCGCAAGTTGCTCGCAAACTTCCTGCCGAACAGCAAGCTCTTCACGCCCGCGATGAAACTCGGTCAGCAATTCCGGCCGCTCCTGCCAAAGACCTTGCGCGCCAAGATTCCGGTGGCCCAACGGCCGCTCGCAGCGCCGACCAACATCCACGAACGCAAGATGCTGATGCTCGCCGGTTGCGTCCAGCCGGCCATGATGCCCAACGTGAACACGGCAACGGCGCGCGTCTTCGATGCACTGGGCATCCAGATGCTGACCGCGCCGGACGCAGGCTGTTGTGGCGCGATCCGCCTGCATCTGGGCTACAACGACGACGCCCTCGACGATATCCGCAACAACATCGACGCGTGGTGGCCTTATGTTGAAAGCGGCGTGGAGGCGATCGTGATGAACGCATCCGGTTGCGGCGCGACGGTCAAGGAGTACGGGCATTTGCTGCGCAACGATCCGGCTTACGCGGAGAAGGCCGCGCGGATCGTGGACATGACGCGCGATCTCGCTGAAATCCTGCCGCAGTACGAAGAAGAGCTGACCGCGATGGTGAGGCGGCGCGCCGTCCATACCGTCGCGTTTCACCCGCCGTGCACGCTGCAGCACGGCCAGCAGATCCGAGGCCGCGTTGAAAACCTGCTGACGGCGCTCGGCATGGAAGTTCACCTTCCCGCCGATAACCACTTGTGCTGCGGCTCGGCCGGGACCTACTCGGTGCTGCAGCCGAAACTCTCCTACACGTTGCGCGATCAGAAAATCGACAAGCTCGAGAAGCTGGAACCGCAGATGATCGTGTCCGCGAATGTGGGGTGTATCGCGCATTTGCAAAGCGGCACATCGACACCTGTCGTGCACTGGATCCAGCTCGTGGAACATCTGCTGTATGGCTGACGGCAGCCGGCGCGAGGCGTGCAGCCGCCTCACGTCCGTATAATCGGATCTCTGCTTTTCTTGCGGCGTCCGTTTCCATGTCCTCTCACATAGCCCTTCATCTCGACGAAGTCCGTCAACGCATCGCGAAAGCGGCGGCTGAAGCGTCGCGCGAACCGGCATCGGTCGCGTTGCTGGCGGTATCGAAGACATTCCCTGCCGGCGATGTCCGCGCAGCATTCGACGCGGGACAACGCGCGTTCGGCGAGAACTACGTGCAGGAATCGGTCGCGAAGATCGCCGAACTTGCCGACTTGCGCAGCGAGATCCAGTGGCATTTCATTGGACCATTGCAGTCGAACAAGACCAAGGTCGTCGCCGAGAATTTCGACTGGGTGCATTCCGTCGACCGGCTGAAGATTGCCGAGCGGCTATCGGCTCAACGCACGGACGGCATGGCGCCGCTCAACGTCTGCCTGCAAGTGAATGTCAGCGGCGAGGAATCGAAAAGCGGCGTGACACCTGAAGAAGCGCTGGCGATTGCGCACGCGATCACAGCCTTGCCCAATCTCAAGCTGCGCGGCTTGATGTCGATTCCCGAACCAGCCGCCACACTCGACGAACAACGCGCACCGCACAAGCGTCTGCGCGAACTCATGGACACCTTGCGCGCGGACGGCCTTGAACTGGATACGCTTTCCATGGGCATGTCGGCGGATATCGAAGCGGCGATCCTGGAAGGCGCGACGATGGTTCGCATCGGCACGGCAATCTTCGGCGCACGCGATTACTCCAACTGACTTTCGATCTGAACTCACTATGAAAATTGCGTTTATTGGCGGCGGGAACATGGCGTCGGCGCTTATCGGCGGCTTGATCAAGCGTGGCGTGGCGGCGGCGGATCTTTATGTCGTCGATCCGGGCGAGGAAGCGCGTGGACGCGTCGAGAAGGAATTCGGCGCGGCGACAGGCGCATCGATCGACTCGAAGCTGAGCGAATACGACGCCATTCTGCTTGCCGTCAAACCGCAGGTCTTGAAGGACGTGGCAGCGGCGCTGCAGCCGGTGTTGTCGAAGCAACTGGTGATCAGCATTGCGGCCGGCATTCGCGCGGCCGACCTGTCGCGCTGGCTTGGCGGCTACACGCAAATCGTGCGCACGATGCCAAACACGCCCGCGTTGATCGGCATGGGCGTGACGGGTCTGGCCGCGTTGCCCGGCGTGGACGATTCAGCGAAGGCGCTGGCGTCGAAGGTACTGGAAGCGGTAGGCGACACCGTCTGGTTCGACGACGAAGCGAAGATCGACGCCGTCACCGCCATTTCGGGCAGCGGTCCGGCGTACGTGTTCTATTTCATCGAAGCAATGCAGGAAGCCGCGCGTCAGCTCGGCATGGATGAAGAACAAGGGCGCGCGCTCGCCGTGGCGACGTTCACCGGCGCGGCGCAACTGGCTGCGCAATCGGGAGAGCCGGCGAGTGTGTTGCGGGAACGGGTCACATCGAAGGGCGGAACGACGGCTGCGGCGCTGGCTTCCTTCGATGCACAGGGCGTGAAGGATGCAATCGTACGCGGCGCACTGGCCGCGGATGCGCGGGCAAAAGAGATGGGCGAGGAACTGGGCAAGGCCTGAGAAAACGCCGCTGCGGGTCAAAGCCCGCAGCAGTGTTCAAGCCGCCAACTGATCACTGGCCTAGCGAAAAAACGCGTAATGCGCCGCGATGCCCGCGAACAAGACGCCGCCCAGCCAGTTGTTATGTTTGAACGCGGCGAAGCACGACATGCGCTCGCGGTTCCTGATCAGCGTGTAGTGATAGACCGCGCACGCCACCGCCGCCGCCCAGCCGATCCAGTACATCCAGCCGAACGCCAGCGTCACGCCAATCCACGCATAGATCCCGAGCGTCACGCCATAACAAAGCATGATCGCAAGGACATCGAAGCGGCCGAACGTCAGGGCCGACGTGTTGATGCCGATCTTGATGTCGTCGTCGCGATCGACCATCGCGTATTCGGTGTCGTAGGCGACCGACCAGAAGACGTTCGCGGCCAGCATGATCCACGCGAGCGGCGGCACGTGATCCTGAATGGCGGCGAACGCCATAGGAATGCCGAATCCGAATGCAATGCCCAGATACGCCTGCGGAATGGCGAAGAACCGCTTGGTGAACGGATAACTTCCTGCAACAAAAAGCGCGAACACGGAGAGTTCTTTCGTCAGCGTGTTGAGCGGCAGGATCAGCAAGAACGCAATCGCCGATAAAACCGCCGCCAGCGCCACCGCTTCCCACGCGGCAATCTTGCCGGACGTGATCGGCCGGTTTTCGGTGCGCTTCACGTGTTTGTCGAAATCGCGATCGGCGTAGTCGTTTATCGCGCAACCCGCCGAGCGCATGAGCAGCGTGCCGAGCACGAAGATCAGCAGAAGCATGGGCGATGGGTGCCCATCCGATGCAATCCATAACGCATTGAGCGTCGGCCACAGCAAAAGCAGGCTGCCGATGGGTTTATCCATGCGGACGAGGCGGAGATAAAGCGGAAGGCGAGCGAGCATGGCAGGTTGCACCGAATGACAGTGACGGTATTTTAAGGCAGGAGACGCTTCCAGGATGAATTCATGGTCCTAAACGACGTCAGTTCCATCCGTATTGGCTGCCAACTCGATACCAGCGTCTCTGACGAAACAAGTGTCAAACGGGAGATTGACGATACGACTTACGAGGGATGCAGACGAGGAGCATCCCGCTCCTCGGGAAGACGTTAATTGTTAATTAACCACAAGATGATTGAGCGAGCAAATTGTCGTTCCATTGTCCGTCGGCATGAGTCCGGAGATAAGCAGTGCGGCCGCTAGGACGAACAACACCAACATCAACGCGTTTTCCCGTTGATTCATCTTTAACGTAGAACGTATTGCTTTTGGCATCGATGCTCGCCACCACGTCAGCAACAGGCCACTTCCAATAACCAGCGGGATTGCCTACATGAGTTATATGTTCGTGACCGCCTTGGGGCGCCGATTTAGTAATACAGGTGATTCGAACGTCAGCCATTTTTTCCTTTTCAGATTGAATGTATGTCAGATGCAATCGTCGGTCGCTATTTATTTAGTGATTGACGAAGTGGTCTTCGAAAGGACAATCGATTGATCTTCAGGTGCGGAATCCGGGTCGGCCAAGTTACCCTGTACTTAGGCAAACTATCGACACGCGAACAACGTTTTCAGCCAGCCCCTAAGTACGTGGCCCAGACCCTTTATGTAACCGTCACTTTGTACGTTTCTCCGGTAGTTTCGTGTGCTTTTTTTAACAAAAAAGAGCACACGCGCTAATCAGATTTATCCTAAATCACATGCTAGAGGACGACTTTTGGACGAAAGCGCGATTTGTCTGCATCCTTCTTTTGCGACCGAAAAATTGATCGAGCGCTCGTTCGAATCAGACCCATCACGCCAAACTAAGCGACGCAGCCGAACGTCAGAGGCTTTCACGATATCGACCTTAAGGCTGAACGCTACAAATGTTAAAGCCCCGCATTCTGCCGAATGCGGGGCTTATTGGTTGCTACCGTCGCCACGCTCAATGCGCGGGCGACCAATTCAATCCGTGCTTACTCCGCCAGCATCGCGCGCAACATCCACGCCGTCTTTTCGTGAATCTGCATGCGCTGCGTCAACAGATCGGCCGTCGGTTCGTCGTTGGCGTTATCGGTTAGCGGGAAGATTGCGCGCGCGGTGCGCACCACGGCTTCCTGCCCTTCCACCAGTTGACGGATCATCTCCGCGGCGGCCGGAATGCCATCGGCTTCCGGAATGGACGAGAGCTTCGCGAACTCGCGATAGCTGCCCGGCGCATACACGCCCAGCGCGCGGATACGTTCGGCGATGGCATCCACCGCCAGCGCCAATTCAGTGTATTGACCTTCGAACATCAGGTGGAGCGTGTTGAACATCGGCCCCGTGACGTTCCAGTGAAAATTGTGTGTCTTCAGATACAGCGTGTAGGTATCGGCCAGGAGATGCGACAAGCCATCGGCAATCTTCTTGCGGTCTTTGTCGCTGATACCGATATTCACAGCCGGTGATGCGATTTTCTTCGCCATGGTGACTCCGTGAGAGTGATACGAACAATGCGGGCGAATGACTGATCCAGATCGTGGATCGGGTTCCGCCGGGCGTTCGTGAGTTTATCTTAGAAACGCAGCCGGACCCGCCGTGCAGCGCGGGTCCGGAGGGTTATCGGGCGCGTCGATACGACGCGCATCAATGGGATCGCACAAGTCCGTCAGACCAGCCCCGCACCACGCAATCCTTCGATAACCACCGCCGCGTAACTCGCCGCGACGATGCCAAAACCGATCGCGAGCCGCACGCCGCGCGACGCGTTCAGGCTTTTGGCCTCAAAGCCGCTTACCGCCCGCTCGATATTCATGATCGCTTGTGTCATCGCCGTTTCTCCTTGAGTCCTGCGTTTTCAATCGACGGGACGCTTTTTCTCAAGCGCCCCGGTCTGCTTACTTCATTGCTGCTTCAAGCTCTGCGTCGGCGGTCTCGACTGCCTGGCCCAATGCCGCCAGCGCTTTCACCACACCCGCCGCATACGCGGGGTCGGCGCGCCGGAAGTGCTCTATCTGAACCTTGACGATCTCGTTCGGCACGCCATGGATATGCCGCGCGATGTTGCCGAAGAAGCGCTGCTTTTGCGCGTCGTCGAAGAGGCGGAACAGGTCGCCTGGCTGGCTGTAGTAGTCCGTGTCTTCACGATGGTCGTAGCGCTCCACCGCACCCGCCGCCAATGCCGGCTCATTCACGCTCGCGTCCTGCGAGAAGTCGCCGAAGCGATTCGGCTCGTAGTTCACGCGGCCGCCGCTGTTGCCATCGACACGCATGCCGCCATCCCGATGAAACGAGTTCTGCACGGCAGCCTTCGGCGCATTCACCGGAATCTGATGGTGATTGATGCCCAGACGATACCGGTGCGCATCGCCATACGAGAACAAACGGCCTTGCAGCAAGCGGTCCGGCGAGAAACCGATGCCCGGCACCACGTTCGCCGGCGTGAAAGCGGCTTGCTCCACGTCCGCGAAATAGTTGCCGGCGTTGCGATTCAACTCGAGCGTGCCCACGTCGATCAGCGGGAAATCCTTGTGTGGCCATACCTTGGTGATATCGAAAGGATTCATGCGATACGTCGCCGCTTCTGCCTCCGTCATCACCTGGATGCGGAAATTCCACTTCGGGAAATTGCCGCGATCGATGTTGTCCACCAGATCGCGTTGCGCGCTTTCACGATCACTGCCCACTACGGCCGACGCTTCGGCGTCGGTGAAATTCTCGAGCGGCTGCTGCGACTTGAAGTGGAACTTCACATAGAACCGCTCGTTGTTCGTGTTGATGAACGAATACGTATGCGACCCGAAACCATGCATCTGCCTGTAGCTCTTCGGAATTCCACGGTCGCTCATCAGGATGGTGACCTGATGCAACGACTCCGGATGCCGCGACCAGAAGTCCCACGCCGCCACATTGCTGCGCATGTTGGTGTACGGATCGCGCTTTTGCGTGTGGATGAAGTCGGGAAACTTCAGCGGATCACGGATGAAAAACACCGGCGTGTTGTTGCCGACCACGTCCCAGTTGCCTTCTTCCGTGTAGAACTTGATCGAGAAACCGCGCACATCGCGCTCGGCGTCGGCTGCGCCGCGCTCGCCGGCAACCGTCGAGAAGCGCATGAACATCGGCGTCTGCTTGCCGACTTCCGCGAACACCTTGGCTTTCGTGAAACGCGAGATGTCGTGCGTGACGGTCAACGTGCCGAACGCGCCCGATCCCTTGGCATGCACGCGGCGCTCCGGAATCACTTCGCGGTCGAAGTGCGCGAGCTTTTCGATCAGCCAGAAATCCTGCAGCGCAATCGGGCCGCGCGGGCCGGCGGTCACGGAGTTCTGGTTGTCGCCGACTGGCGCGCCTGCTGCGGTGGTAAGGGTGCGATTGGTCATCGAGTGCTCCTGAAATGTATTCGGGGAATTGCGTTCTTGCGGGGTTTGTTCAGCACGTGCCGGCAAAACTGGCCAGCACGTCGACCACGACGCTGCGTGCTTCGCGATAACTCGCGGTAAGTTGCGTGGCGCGGCGGGCGATCATCGTCATGGCTTCCTCTGGCTTTGTTTTGCTGGATCGGTGCCGACCCATGGGAAGAAGCATAACAAAGACTATCCATTTTTATAATTCAATTAACTTAATCTATCCGATAGGTCGAACGAATGCTCGGGACGGTAGGACTTTAAAAATAGGGATGGATTCAGAGGCCGCGCCAGGACAGGCGCGGCAGAAACGCTTAATTGACTGCGGCGGGTAGTTCAAGCCGCGTTACGCCGGGAATATTACAGGCGGCGATTGCATCGCAGATCGCTTCGATGGCCGGCATCCGCGTGAAGCTCTTGCGCCACGCGAGCACGACACGACGATCCGGCACGGGGTCATTGAAGGGAACGTAGCTGAGCAAACCGGCATCGACGCCCGCTGCATGCGGCTTCACTTCCATCACCGACATGCGCGGCAGCACGGTAATGCCCACGCCGCTTGCGACCATATGCCGGATGGTTTCCAGCGATGACCCTTCGAACGTCTTCTGGATGCCGTCCGCGTTCTGCGAAAACCGCATCAACTCGGGACATACGCCGAGCACGTGGTCGCGGAAACAGTGGCCGCTGCCGAGCAGCAGCATGGTTTCGAGCTTCAGGTCATCGGCGTTGATCTTCTCGCGGTTTTCCCACGGATGACCGGCAGGCATGGCGACGACGAACGGTTCATCGAAGAGCGGGCGGACCATCAAGCCGGTTTCCGGGAACGGCAGCGCCATGATGGCGACATCGATTTCACCCTGCTTCAGCAGTTCGATCAGCTTGAGCGTGTAGTTTTCCTGCAGCATCAGCGGCATCTGCGGCACGCGCTTGATCATCTGCTTGACGAGCGTGGGCAGGAGATACGGCCCGATGGTATAGATCACGCCCAGCCGCAGCGGCCCGACCAGCGGATCCTTGCCCTGCTTGGCGATTTCCTTGATCGCGAGCGTCTGCTCCAGGACGCGCTGCGCCTGAGTCACGATCTGTTCGCCGATGGGCGTCACACTGACTTCGCTGGTACCGCGTTCGAAAATCTGTACGTTCAGTTCGTCTTCGAGCTTCTTGATTGCCACCGACAAAGTCGGCTGGCTCACGAAACACGCCTCGGCCGCACGGCCGAAATGCCGCTCGCGGGCCACTGCAACGATGTACTTCAATTCGGTAAGGGTCATTAGGGGCCAATCAGAGTCAATGAATCGATAGGATTTGACTTATACACCCGTCGGGTGGATTCGCCAACTCGCGCAAGAATAGTCGCGCCAAATACGCAGTCTTGCGTTTCATGCGAATGATGGGGGTGCGCGGCACGCCCGGCAAGCTTGTTGCCGACGTCCAGCGTGACGGTTGCACCCACGCCAGCGGCCATCAGCTTCGCAACCGCCTCAGGATCGCATATCGGCCCCATCACGATACCCGTCATGCCCTGACGGACAGCTTCCTCATAGACGTCCATGGTGTCGCATGTGCCGCCCGACATGCAGTTGTCGCCGTGATCGAGGAGGAGGACCGGTTTGTCGGCATCTAGAGCGAGCGCCGCACCTTCCGCCACGGAATCCGCCAGCGACGGGCTGCGATAAAGAAATTCCTCGCGCTCGTCCCAGATCTGCCGGCCAATACGCTCGGCCACGCGTGCGGCCGCTTCGCGATCGCCGTCGCCGACCACGACCACGCTGATGCACGGCTTCGCAATATCAGCGAGAGAAAATCCCGCCAGTATGGAAACGGCCAGCATGCCCTCGCGTTCCGCCGCCTGCGCGGCTTCCACCGCGCGCTTCATCGCGCCGGCCGCGCTCGCGCTGCGCAGCGTATGCGTCATCAGCGGCGGCTGCGACCACGCAATCACAGGACGCGACCGTCCCTCCAGCAAATCGAAGAAAAGCCGCGCGGCATGCGCGCCGCATTCGTACATGTCCACGTGCGGATAGGTCTTGAAGCTGACCATGACGTCGGCGTTATCGATCATTTTCTGCGTCACGTTCGCATGCAGATCGAGCGCAACCGCGATGGGCGCACCAGGCAGCGCGGCACGAACGCGTTCGAGCAGGTCGCCTTCGCCGTCGTTCGAATTCTCCGCGACCATCGCGCCATGGAGATCCAGCATGACGGCGTCGCAACCCTGCGCAGCGTCGACAATCGCATTGCAGATCGCGTCGTAGGCAGCCGCCGCGACAGGCCCGCTCGGATTCGCCGATGCCGACACCGGCGTGACGATCTGTGCGCCCGCGTTTTCAGCGGCATCGATAAACGCGGACATCGCGGTCTGCATGCCCTTGTTCTCGCGATACGCATCTTCGCCATGAACCGGACCGTTGCGGCCAAACGCCTCCAGCGGCGTAGCCACCGGCGAGAACGTGTTGGTCTCGTGATTCATTCGGGCAATCAGGATTTTCATGCGGATTCCAGTCAATTGTTTCGGATCACGAATGGTTCAGACCACGCCTACGCCGAGGTAGCGGTCCTTGATCGCATCGTCGCGAGTGAACGCGGCGTTATCGCCCTCATACACAATGCGACCCTGCTCGATGATGGTGTGGCGATCCGCCAGTTGCGTGCAGACTTCGAGGTTCTGCTCGACCAGCAGGATGGCAATGCCCGCCTCCTTGATCAGCTTCAGTTGCGCGACGATCTCTTCCACGATCACAGGCGCGAGGCCTTCCACGGGTTCATCGAGCATGAGCAGCCGCGGGTGATTCATCAGCGCCCGGCCGATCGCGAGCATCTGTTGTTCGCCCCCGGAAAGCTGCGCGCCGCCGTTGGTGCGACGCTCTTTCAGGCGCGGGAAGATGCGATAGATATCGGCGAGCTGCCACGGAGAATCGCGGCGGGCGCCGAGCTTCAGGTTCTCCTCAACGCTGAGCAAACGGAACACGCCACGGTGCTCCGGCACGAAGCACACGCCCGAGGCCGCAATCCTGTGCGATTGCGATTTGCCGATATCCGCGCCCTTGAACTTCACGCTGCCGCGCTGAGCAGCGACCACGCCCGCGATGGTTTTGAGCGTCGTGGATTTGCCCGCGCCGTTGCGGCCGAGGAGCGTGACCGTCTCACCCTCGCCTATACTCAACGACACACCCTGCAAGATATGGCTCTTGCCATAAAACGCGTGGACGTCCTGCACATCGAGGATCATGCTCATGCGCGGCCTCCGGTAATCATGTTGCCGAGATAGGCACGGCGCACGCGTTCGTCGCCGCGGATATCGTCGGGTCGGCCTTCGACCAGTACGCGTCCCTGCTGCATGACCGTAATGGTGTCGGAGATGTCCATCACGATACCCATGTTGTGCTCGATCAGAACCACCGTATAGTCGTCGCGCAGGCCGCGAATGAGCTGCTTCATGTCGTCGAGATCATCGATACCCATGCCTGACGTCGGCTCATCGAGGAAGATCGCCTTGGGCCGCGCCGCGAGCGCCATGCCGACCTCGAGCCTGCGCTGCTGGCCATGCGAAAGCGCGCCGGCAAGCGTCCCTGCAAAACGCGTCAGTGCGAGACGCTCCAGGATGGGGTCGACAATGCCGGTGTGCTCGAGCGCGCCGCGCGGTGGCATCCATGCGTTGAACGCGTGATTTGAATCGACGCCCTGGACCGCCACCCGCAAATTTTCGCGCACGCTCAGGTTTGCAAACAGGCTCGTCACCTGGAACGACCGGGCGATGCCGCGCTTCACACGCCGGTAATCCGCTTCGCGCGTAACGTCATGCCCATCGAACACGATGTTGCCGGAAGTGATCGGCAGCGTGCCCGTGAGCACGTGGAACAGCGTTGTCTTGCCCGCACCGTTCGGGCCGATCACCGAATGCACCGTGCGCGGCATGATCCTCAGCGTGACGTCGTCGAGCGCGGTGAACTTGCCGTAGCGTTTCGTCACCGCTGTTGCGTGCAGAATGGCTTCGCTCACGACACCTCCTTATTGCTGCGCGCACCGCGTTGCCTCAGCCGCTGCACGATCCGCTCGCCCAGTCCCCACAGGCCGCGCTGCATGAAGAGGCTGACTCCAATCAAAACCAGCCCGAGCAGCAGGAGCCAGCGCGGCCACAAGGTCGAAAGCCAGTCGGAAAACAGCACATAGAATGCCGCGCCGAGCACCGAGGCAAACAGATTCCCCGTGCCGCCAATCACCGTCATCACGAGGATCATCTCGCTCGTGTGATAGTCGATGTTCGATAGCGGCGCAATGCCCGTCATCAACGCATGCAGCGCGCCGGCAAGTCCCGTGACCGCGCCTGAGACGACAAACGCCGCGAGCTTGAAGCGCTTGACGTCGTAGCCGACGGCGGCGGCGCGCGCTTCGTTGTCGCGAATGGCGAGCAGCGTGCGGCCGAAGACGGAATGCGACACGCGCATGAGGATCCAGAACGCCAGCAGGAACAGCACGGCGACAAACGCATAGAACTGCCAGGGCGATGCAAGCGGCACAAGGTGCTTGCCGAAGAGCGAAAGCGCGGGACGTGGAATCCCGAGCAGGCCGTTGTCGCCACCCGTGAGGTCGGGCGACGTATAGGCGAGAAAATAAAACATCTGCCCGAACGCAAGCGTCAGCATCACGAAGTACGTACCGCGCTGGCGTATCGAGAACCAGCCGACGAGTGCAGCGGCCAGTGCGCCGACCAGCATCGCGGCGACCAAGGCGAGCGGAATCTGGAGGCCCGTCCTGGTGAGCACGAGACCGGCGCTGTAACTGCCGAGGCCAAAGAATATGCCTTGCCCGAAGGACAGCAATCCCGTTGCGCCGAGCAGCAGGTTGCAGCCGAGCGCGGCCAGCGCGTACACCAGCACTTCGGTTGCGAGCGATCCCGAACTCAATGTGAGCGGCAACAGGCAGACCACGATTGCAGCAAACAGGATGAACCGATAGTGAAACAGCGCTTCCTTGAACGAGCGCTGCGGGGCGCGGGTATCGAGTGGTTTCGAATTCACGTGGCCCTGCCAAGCAGCCCGTTCGGGCGCAGTAAAAGGACGGCCGCCATGGCGACATAGATCATCAGACGCGCGCCTTCGGGCCACAACGTGCTCATGACGCTCTGAACGATTCCAACCAGCAAGCCACCTACCAGCGCACCAAGGAAATTCCCCATCCCGCCGATCACGACCACCACGAACGCGACGCTCAGCGCTTCGATGCCCATGAACGGATCAACCCCGCGAATCGGGGCGGCAAGCACGCCGGCAAGCGCGGCCGTCCCCGCACCGAGTGCAAACACGAGGCTGAATACTCGCAACACGTTGATGCCGAGCAGCGCCACCATCTCTGTAGATTCGCTGCCTGCACGTACCGCGCTTCCCAGGCGGGTTCCTTCGAGCAGCCACCAAAGGAGCAGCGCGAGAACCGCTGTAAAGCCGATCACGAACAAGCGGTATTTCGGGTAGATGAAACTGCCCCAGATCACCACGCCGTTCAGGATGTCAGGCACCGGCACGTTATCGCCAATGGGACCCCAGATGACGATGGTGAGCTCTTGCAGCACGAGTGCAAGGCCCACGGTCACCAGGATATGGAACTCGTGCTGCTGCGCGTAGACGTGCCGCAGGATCAGCTTCTCGACCACCCATGCAAGCACGCCGACCACCACTGGTACCACGGCGAGCGCGACCCAGAAGCTCATCGACCATTGCATGGCCTGGTAGCAGAAGTACGCACCCAGCAAATAGAAAGCGCCGTGCGCGAAATTCACGAAGCGCAGCAAGCCAAAGACAATCGACAATCCGACCGCGAGCAGGAAGTACAGCATCCCGATGCCAATGCCATTCACGACCTGCAACAGATAAACGTTCATGGCTTTTCGTCTGAAATGAATCGATGCGAACGCGCTTGGTCGCGCGCTCGCCCGCACGCGATCAAGCCATCTTGCACTGGGTTTTATCGAGCGGCAGGAACGACTGGCCCGAACTCACGATGTCCGCGTAATCGTCCTTGTTCTTCATCTTCGCCTTCGCTTTTCCCTTGAGCAAGTAGTAGTTTTTCAGCACCTGGTGGTCGCCCTTGCGGATTTCCTCAGCGCCGGTCAGGCCTGCATACTTCATCCCCTCGAGCGCCGCGATGACCTTCTTCGGATCAGCCGTGCCCGCTTTGACAATGCCGTCCAGCAGGATCTTCGTACAGATGTACGAGCCCGCCAGACTGTAGTTCGGGTTCGCCTTGAACGCGTCGTTCGCGCGCTTCACGAGATCGGCGTTGAGCGGCGAATCGATCGAATGCCAGTATTGCGCACCGAAATACACACCCTCGCAAAGATCCGGACCCAGCGCCTCGAATTGCTCCAGGCCCGAGGCCCACGCCATCAGGATCGTGCAGTTGTTCTTCATGCCGAAGCTGACAGCCTGGCGCAAGGTATCGGAGGATTGCGAGCCGAAATTCAGGATCAGCAGCACGTCCGGTTTCGCCGCGACTGCATTGGTCAGATAACCGCTGAATTCCTTTTCATTGAGCGAGTGGTAGCTGTTACCCACATGCTCGATACCCTTTTCCTGGAAGATCGCTTTTGCAGCCGACAACAAACCATCGCCGAAAACATATTGCGGCGTGATGGTGTACCAGCGCTTCGCTTTCGGCAGCGTCTGGATCAGCGGGCGCACGGTCTGCTCGATCGCGCCGAAGGTGGGCACGGACCAGCGGAACGTTGCGCTGTTGCAGTCCTTGCCGGTGATTTCATCGGCGCCGGCGGTCGTGATGAAAATGCCGCCTGCCTTCTCGACTTCCTTGCCCATGGCAAGCGATTCGGATGACAGGATGCCGCCCGCGAAAAAGCGCGCATTCTTTTGCTGCGCGATTTCCTGCACACGGCGCACAGCCGTGGCGGGCTTGCCTTCGGTATCGAGGACCGTATAAGCCAGCGGCTGGCCAAGCACCTTTCCGTACTGCTCGATGGCGAGCTTCATGCCCAGGTCGGCGTACTTGCCGTTCGCGGCGAACGGGCCCGACATGGGCACGGGACAGGCGAACTGAATGGGACCGCTTTGCGCAAAGGCGCTACGCGTGGCGAGGGTTTGCAAGGCCCCGGGAACAGCCGACAGCGCGGCCAGCTTCAAGACATTCCGGCGATTCAAAATTGACGCTCCTCGAGAAAAGGCGAGACCCGGATGACTGGCGGGCCCGGCTAAAAAGCTTTTACAGAATGTTTGCTGGCGGCCACGCACGTCATGCGGCAGCTTTGACTGGAAACCTTTTATGTTGCTAGCCAGTGCCTATTTATCATGATAAATAGGATGAACTGGATCGTAGGTACAATAAATTCGGGTGTCAATAAGGCAAAATTCCGGGGTATCGGAATGCGCTGCAACAGCCGTCAGGAAGCGCTTTGGAGAAGGGTATGGAGCGAGGAAAAGCAGGTGCCACGATCGACATCAGGCAGCAGAAGCGCCCGGATCTGGTTGCCGAGGAAATCAAGCGGCTCATCACTGAACGGGATCTGAAACCCGGCGACAAGCTGCCGCGGGAAGTGGAATTGCAGCAGATGTTCTCGGTAAGTAAAAGCACCATCCGCGAGGCGTTGAAGTCGCTCGAGGTGCAGGGTTTGATCAAGGTGACGACCGGCCCGGGCGGCGGCGGAACCATTATTGAAGTGCCGCTGGATCGCACCCTGCAATTGCTGCAGAACTACCTGTTTTTCAAGGATGTCAGCATCGACGACATTTATACCGTGCGCAAATTGCTCGAGCCCGAACTTGCCGCCGGCGCCGTCGCGCATCTCACCGAGGCAGACTTTACAGCGCTCGATGACAGCATTGCCTGCTGTGACACGCCGTCCGCGCATCAAGATGGCGATATCGTCAAGCGCCGGCAGGAGGACGTGAATTTCCACGATATCCTCGCGGCCGCCAATCCAAATCCTTTCCTGCGTTTTAGCTGCGAACTGATCAACGAAATGATCCGGCAACTGATCGAATTCCGTAACGACACGCCGGCCGCCGAACTTGAACGCTTCGGTCAGGCCAATGTGAAAATCCACAAGGCGATCACGAAGGCCGCGCGCGAACGCGACGCCGATAAAGTCCGCGAACTCATGGTCGTTCACATGACCGAGGCGCCGCGTTACGTGAAGCGCATGAAGGGCAAGCTGCGCGGCAGGCTGATCCTCGACGCCGAGATTCGCAAGCGCGTGAAAGCTCAGCCGGAGACTTGAACGCCTGGGTCTTATTTGCTCTTCAGGCGTTCGAGCAGCGCCATGGCCGCCGCCGGGTTATGCGCCTTGAAGCCGCTGATCACATAGAGATAGACATCGCGCGGGGTATCTTTCGGCGCGGCTTTCGCGACACTTTCGAGTCCCTTCGGCGTCGCACCCTGTGCCCAATCGCGCGCCCGCTTGGTCCACAAATCCAGAGCGGCGCTGTCATAACCTTGCGCCTCACCTTCGGTCGTCCCCATGATCCGCGCATAGACGAAGGGCGCGGTGACATCGGCGATCTGGGGGTAATCCGAATCTCCCGACATCACGATCGCCACCCCGTATTTGCGTGCGAGCGCGACGAACGCTTCGTCGCGAAAACTTTCATGCCGTACCTCGACCGCGTGACGGATCGGATGGCCTTCGACTTTGGCGGGCAAAAGCTTGAGAAAACCCTCGAAGTCTTCCGGGTCGAATTGTTTGGTTGTAGCGAACTGCCAGTTGATCGGGCCGAGCTTGTCCTGCAGTTCGAGCACGCCGCTCGCAAGAAAACGCTCGACCGATTCGCCGGCTTCCGAGAGCACGCGCCGGTTTGTCGAAAAGCGCGGCGCCTTGAGCGAGAACACAAAATCGTCAGGCGTCTCGTCTCGCCACTTGGCGAATGTCGAAGGTTTCTGCGAGCCGTAGAAGGTGCCGTTGATTTCGATGGACGTCAGCTTCCCGCTCGCGTATTCGAGTTCGCGCTTTTGCACGAGGTCTTTCGGATAGAAGAGGCCGCGCCAAGGTTCAAATGTCCATCCCCCGATACCGACGCGAATGACCCCGCCATCCTTCGCAGGCTTTGCTGTTTTTGCGGTTTTTACCGGTGCGGTCTTTTTCGCCGCCGGCGTTTTCGCCGCTGTCTTTCGCGTCGCCATGTAATCTCCCTTGCCGTGAACGGATGCGTTCCAGTGTAGCGAATCAGGGGATCGAACGCTTCAAGCCCAGCGCGCTCTTGAAACTCGCGAATATGGGGTTCACCCTGAGGCCGCAAGGGTTTGCGGCGTGGGACACTTTGCTGCATACCGCGACAGTCAGGCGCGCTTTCAGTTCTTTCGTTCCTCCGCCCTCACCCGCCGCGATGTAAGAAACGAACTTCAAACACGCAGCGTCGCTTTCGAACGCATTTCGGGCACGCTGCTTGCACCGAAGTAAGCTTGTTGGCGCATGCGTCGTGGCGCCGGCACCCGTTGGCTAACCTGATGGAGACGGCTATGAAATGGACGACCCCGAGCTACACCGATATGCGTTTTGGTTTCGAAATCACGATGTATATCGCAACGCGTTAAGCGCTGCCGCCGCCGTCGGCTGTCCATGCCGGCGCGCGGCTTTAGCAGCGCTCCTGTCTCTCCCACAGCGTTCTTCGACTATCGGCTATTCGCCGACCTCACGTTGCTCACCGATCCCATCCCCCACCCCGCCTTCTTCGCCATCACGCGTGACGTCGATCATGCTGCCGGATGTCTCTTTTTAGAGGCACGCAGGCAATGAAAATCAAAGTGCTGGGTTCATCGGCGGGAGGCGGGTTTCCGCAATGGAACTGTAATTGCCGCAATTGCGCCGGCGTGCGTAGCGGTACGCTCGATGCAAAGCGGCGCACGCAGTCGTCGATCATCGTGAGTTCAACCGGCGACGACTGGCTGCTCGTCAATGCATCGCCGGATCTGCTCGCACAGATCGCGGCCCATCCGGAGTTGCAGCC
>NZ_JBSIPA010000009.1:0-43145 GCF_053574605.1 Caballeronia sp. M23-90
TTCTGCTGACGCAGCACCGACTCGTCATAGCGCGCTGGCCGGCAATACCTGGGCAGCGTATCAATGCTACGGCGACCCAGACTGGACCTTTCGCGCGGGACCGCAAGCCACGCTGCCCGCGCCGATGCCCAGCTCAAAGCTGTACGCAGCGGTCGCCTCGCCAAATGCGCTCGTGCTGGCGCTGGACCAACTGAGCCTCGCCGCGCGCTATGACGAGTCGGTGCTGCGTCAGCAGATCGAGCGCATCCAGTATCTCGAAGCAACGTTCCGGGCGCGCTATGGCCAGATCGGCAAGGTTGCCGAAGCGTTCGCGCGCGCGTGGACGCAAGTCGCCAGCGATGACAACGCCGAGCGCTGGTACGAGCGCGCGGTGACAGCAGCAGACGGCAGCGCCTCGTTCGAAGCAGGCGCGGAGTGGGCGCGCGTGCGGGCGCGTCTGGCGCTCGACCAGTTCGTGCGGCCGCTCAGCAACGATCCCGCCAGCGTGCCTGACCCGGCGCAGACGGAGAAGTGCATCAAAGAAGTGACCGACGCCGCCGAACTGCTCGAACGCCTGAGCGCGCTGCGTCCTTCGGTGCGCATGGAAACGCTGACGGGTTCTGCGTGGCGGCGGCTCGCCAAGATCCATCTGTGCGTGGCCAACGGCAGTGGCAAGCCGGCTACGACGGGCATCGACCGTGCCGTCGACCATTTCTTCAAGGCCATCGAGCTTTCACGAGCCGTGCGCAGCGACATGCTGTTTCTGCCAGCGCTCAAGTATCTGTCGGCGAGCACGGTGCAGGCGCTTTGGAAGGACATCGATCTGCACGATGCCGGCCGTCCCGACACCGAGCGCGACGCGCTGATCCGGGACGTCTATGCCTCGCTTATGAAGAAGATGCACCGTCAGACTGATTTCTGGGCGCAGGCGGCAATCAACGGAATCAAAGTGTGCGATGCTGTAGATCGCCGAATTCTCGCGCAGCACACGGACGGCATGCTCGCCTTCTACGAAAAGCTGCATGCCACCGCGAGCGATCCGAAGTTCTGGACGCCTGTGTACCGGCAAGCTGATTTCGTGCTGACAAACTACACGGCGAAGGCATCGGAGCCGGAGAAGCAAGCGGCGCAGGTTCTGAACGCGCGGCTCCGCCAGTGGAGCGAGCACCAGCGCAGCAACCCGAAACCTTGACACCCATTGACTGCATGCACCCAACATCGAACGGCGATCCGCCGTGCGCATCGAGCCGTTCGATGGAAGACGTCGTGCTGTCCGAGGGCAAACTCGCCCTGCTCGCGCAATTCGCTACCTGCCCGTCAGGCTCGGCGGCACAGGTGAAGGCGCTATCAGTCATTTCGCTCCGCGTATCGACGCGAAACGCGTCTCGAGGCTTAGCTGTTCGACCCCGACGCTAGCGCAGCAATTGATGCCCCGGGCATCTGCCCACGATTCGTTAACTCGACGTAAAACGACAGGGCATTCCGTCGTCGATGGTCGACCTAAACTAATTGGCGGCGTGTCACAAGACCAGCAGCAATCTCTCAGGCCGTGCGCGACGGAAAATTCTGCGTTGAACAAAAACGCCTTTCGCGGACGTGCGGAGCGCTTGCTTCCGAATGACCGTTGAGCATATCAAGAGTTGACCGCTAGGTAAGCTAGAGTTGCTTACGTATGGCGAACTGACTATCAAGATTTCTGATCTTAGTCGCGAGCCATATAGAATTTTCGACGCTAACCGCCGTCGCCGAAACTTTGCGTTTGTCTCGGCGGACTGGGTCAGCCAGTTGCCAACGGTCGAGCAAATTCACCAACCGCGGCAGACCCAAGTCGACCCGATTTGGCCCGTGGGATTTCTCCTAAGCGGACGTTCAAGCGCTTGGGTGGCAAGCGCGGCGACGCCGCGCAAACCCCACGTATCGCCTAGCTCCATAGCGCAACGAACATTCGGCGCCCCCTCGGATTTTCACGATTTCGTTGCACGCGCATCAATTGCCCGCGATTCAGATGTTTGCGCCGACCGGCCGGTTGCTGCCGAAGGTCACCCCTGCTTACCCGTCGAGCCTTAATTCGCTGGAGGCGGCTTGAGCCGATGCTTATTTCAATTCCTAACAAATTTTAATGGGCGTGTAACACAACTGACATAGGCTTCGTGCGAGTCAAATGCCGTCGGATGGATCCGGCCCATAACGAGGAGAAGTTGTGAGAAATGCAGGGTTGTGTAGGGGTGCGCTCGCGATGCTGGCAAGCATCGGCGTAATGGCAGGGTTGTCTGCCTGCGGAAGCAGCGACAATGGGTCGAGCGGGCCGAAGGTCACCGGTCAGGTGCTCGGCAGCTATATCCAAGGTGCGGCGGTCTGCCTCGATGAAAACAACAACGGCAAGTGCGACCAGGGCGAGCCTGTCGCGCGCTCGGATGCCCAAGGCAAGTTCTCGATCTCCGATACGAGCAATGGTTCCTGGAAGTATGTTGTTGCCGACCTGAATGGTGCCACGGAGAACGACGCATCGGGCAAGAACATGGGCACAGCGTTCAACAGCGCGGCTACGCTCCGTTCGCCGCGCGGCGTCAGTTCCGTCAGCGCGATCACCACGCAGCTTTCGCAATTGATGGACAGTGGCCTGTCGCAGTCGGATGCTCAAACGCAACTGGCCAGCAAGATCGGCACGGCGCCAGACACTCTGCTGGGCGACTTCAACACCAACGGCAACGCCGCGGTGAAAGCTGCGAGCGACCAGTACATTGCAACCGTCGCCTCTAATAAGGCGATCAAGCACGTCTGGGTTATCGTGCTCGAAAACAAGGCCGCGGAATCGACGTACGGCACGACGAACCCTGATTCGAACCAGGACCCGTACCTGAAATCGCTGATGCCGCAGGGCACGTACCTCGCGAACTACTATGGCACCGGCCACGTTTCGCTGGACAATTACATATCGATGGTGTCGGGCCAGCCATCGACACACGACACCGAATCGGACTGCGTCGCGATTTGGTCTGATATCGTCGATGCCGGAAACGACTCGGCAAACCCCAAGGTTCTCAAGGCAGGCACGGACGCAAACGGCCACCAGAGCGGCGGCTGCGTGTTCCCGGCTCGTGTGCAGCATTTGGGCAACCAGATGGAACAAGCCAAGCTCTCGTGGCGCAGCTACAACGAGGACATGGGCAACAACCTGAACCGTGACGGCACGAAGACCTGTTCGTTCCCGCGCCGTACCGCGCAGCTTGCGGGCACCGACCCGACGAAGGCTGTAGACGGCACGCAGGCCGCGCAGGCTCCTTCGGCTTCGGGTGACGTGGAGGGCGATGAGTACGCAACGCGTCACAATCCGTTCCCGTATTTCCATTCGACCATCGATGATCTGGCAAACTGCGACGCGCGCGTGGTCAACCTGCAAGCCAACCTGGCAACGGATCTTCAGTCGATCGACACTACGCCAAACTTCTCCTTCATCACGCCGAACCTGTGTGACGATGGTCATGATGGTGACGGTACGGGTACTGCGGGCAAGGGCTGCGCAAACGGTCAGCCTGGTGGTTTGACTTCGATCGACGCTTTCCTGAAGAAGACGATCCCGGTGATCCAGGCTTCGCCCGCCTACAAGCAGGACGGCCTGATCATCATCACCACGGATGAAGGCGTCGTGACCGGACTTACGCCGACAACGCAAGTCAGTGCTGATGGCAAGACGCTCTCCTTGCTGGAGCCGGAGATGGGCAATCAGTGCCCTGGCTGCAACCAGCAAACGGGCCCGAACGTAGCGCGTCCGGAACAGGTCACGTTGACCACGTTGCCGGTGGCCCAAGCAGGCCTGCTCGGTATTAATCCGGCGACGCTGCCTGCATCCGTGCAGAGCGTGTCGATTTCGTTGAACTACCTCGGAGTCGGTGGCGATCAGATTGGTACGCTTCTGCTGTCGCCGTTCATCAAGGGCGGCCACGTGGATAACACCGGCTACAACCACTACGCGCTGCTGCATTCGCTCGAAGACAACTTCGGCATGGGCTCGTATCTCGGCTACGCCGATGATACATCGCTCAAGCCGATCTTCACGTCGAGCAACATTGACAACCGCTAATCCCTAGCGATCTCAATAGAACTCTGTTGTCGTTTGCCCGGCTCTCTGTTCGAACCGGGCTGTTTTCTTGATGAGTCATGCGCCAATATCCTTCAAGGGCTGTTCTCGCGACGGCCCTTTGCATTTCCCTTCTGTCCGCATGCGGCAAACATGCGCTGGACGCTCAAGCGGCATCTCCGGTTAAAGCGGGTACTACTGATCTGGTAGCTATCGGCAAGGCGGCGTTCTTCGATCCGTCGCTGTCGGCTTCCGGCAAGCAGTCATGTGCGTCCTGTCACAGCCCCGCGAATGCCTACGGGCCACCGAATGGTCTGGCTGTCCAGTTGGGTGGTCCAAACATGGATCGAGGCGGACTGCGCTCGGTACCGTCGCTGCGCTATCTGCGTTCTGTGCCTTACTGGACGTTCACGCAGGCAAATAGCCTGAAAGAGCGCTTGGAGGACGGCGATAATCAGCCCATTGGCGGCTACACCTGGGATGGGCGCTACAACACCCCTGCGGAGCAGGCTGCATTTCCCCTGCTCAATCCGGATGAAATGGCAAACACCAATGCGGATGACGTGGCGAAGAAGCTGAGCAAAAGCACCTACGCACAGCAGTTCCGGGAAGCATTCGGCCAGGACGTTTTCTCGCGACCGGCAGAGGCGCTGGCAGACCTCGGAAAGGTATTGCAGGCATTCCAGTTCAACGATCCGACGTTCGCGCCGTACTCCAGCAAGTTCGACCGCGTGCTCGACGGCAAGGACAAACTCACGCCACAGGAAGCGCACGGATTGACGCTGTTCAGCGACCCGGACAAGGGCAACTGCGCAAGCTGCCATCGCATCAACAAAGGCGCTCATGGCTCGCATCCGGCATTGACGGATTACAACTTCCAGACGCTGGGCGTACCACGCAACAAGGACATTCCGGCCAACCGCGATCCGAATTTCTTCGACATGGGGTTATGTGGGCCGCTGCGTGAAGACCAAGCGAAGCAACAGAAATGGTTCTGTGGAATGTTCCGCACGCCTTCGCTTCGCAACGTCGCCACGCGAGGTGTGTTCTTCCACAATGGCATGTTCCATACGCTTGAAGATTCGATGCGCTTCTATGTTGAGCGCGACACGAACCCGGCGAAGTGGTATCCGAAAGACGCGCACGGGCACGTCGTGAAGTTCGACGACCTGCCGAAGAATCTGCGCAGTAACGTGGATGTCAAGACGGAGCCGCTGACGAATCACCTGGGCGGCAAACCGGTCTGGTCGGACTCGGATATCCGCGATGTGGTGGCGTTCCTGAATACCCTGACCGACGCGGACGCACAGGCAGTGCCTCGCTAACATCGTGCAGAAAAAAAAGCCCGATTAGTCTTAACCGGGTTTTTTTTGTGTTAAGGGCCTGATACTACTGCGTCATAGAGTCATAGAGTCATTGAGTCATTGAGTCAATGCAGCAAATCGGGCCTCTCTGTAATCGACTGGATCGGTGTACCTCGCGAAATTGAAAAGGCCATCAAGCATCTTCAGCCGATTGTTGACGGTTCTACTTGCGTGTGTGAACGTCCCATTTTGTTTAGGGTTGTAGGACGCCTGCCCTGATCCGTCGACGTGTCAACTCGCCCAGACGCCAGCGGGCAGGCGTCCTACAAGCCCCAAGGGAGGAAACCGCGGAGTGCTCCGACATGGTCTGAACATTTCACCGCTATGGCGATTGGTTCGGTCCTATTGAGGGCACGGTGGATATAAACGCGGGTAAATCTGAGCCTGGGCAACCACGATCGCAGCAGCGACGCTGCTGAGCGTTGCTATCACGCCAACGCGGCCAGCGCCAAACTGCCCGTTTGGAACGATAGGCGCAGGCGTCTCCTATTGGCTCTCGTTGCCGAAGAGCCGACAGTCGATGTGTGCATCCTGACTCGATAGCGTTCATGTGTTGGCTCGCTCAACAGGCGGTCCCCGGATAGGTCTGCTGCGCTGGAGTATGTCGATGATGATCATCGGCGAACCGCAGTGCCGGCAAACGAAGGTTGGCGGCATTGCGACTGTGACTACGTCGTTGGCACTGCGGCCGAGACTGGCAGGCACTACGTCCAGCAACTCGCGTATCTTCGCGAGATTCTCGCGCCGCGATGGGTTCGCGAGCAAACCGTAATGGCGGATGCGATGGAAGCCGCCAGGCAGCACGTGCAATAAGAACCGGCGCACGAACTCATCTGCTTGGAGCGTCATGGTCTTGTTGCGTGTGCGTCCATCCACGCGGTAGTCCTTCCAACGGAAGGTGACGCCGTGTTCGTTGAGGGCGACCAGGCGGTGGTTAGAGATCGCGACCCGGTGCGTGTAACGTGACAGATAGGCGAGTACGGCTTTGGGTCCCGCAAACGGGCGTTTGGCATACACCACCCACTCGCATGCGCGCATTGGCGCAAGCCATTTAGCAAAGGCTGTGAGATCGTTGAGCTCGGCGTATTCGCCGAAGAAGCGCAACCGGCCGCGGCGATACATGGCCTCCAGCTCTTCGAGGAAGCGTCGCCGGAACAGGCGCGAGAGTACGCGCACTGGAAGGAAGAACCCTGGCTTGCACGCTACCCACCGGCTTCGCTCCGGCGACAACCCGCCACCGGGAACGATGCCATGCACATGGGGATGATGCGTGAGCGCGGAGCCCCAGGTATGCAGGACGAGCGTGGCACCGATCTGTGCTCCGAGATGCTTCGGATCGGCGGCGATAGTGCGCAATGTCTCGGCCGCGATATCGAACAGCAGTCCGTAGATGACGGCCTTGTTGTAATACGCAATCGCGCTGATCGCAGCTGGCAGTGTGAAGACCACGTGGTAGTACTCAACGGGCAGGAGATCAGCCTCACGCGCTTCTAGCCACCGGCGCGCAGCGCTAGCCTGGCACCTCGGGCAATGTCTATTGCGACATGAGTTGTAGGCGACTTCGATCGCCGCGCACCCTTCGCAGCGCAGCACGTGTCCTCCCAGCGCCGCGCTGCGGCACTGTTCGATCGCGGACATGACCTTCAGTTGCCCGAGGCTCAGGTGGGCAGATTGACGCCACGTTGAGCCAAGAGAGCGAAAGACGTCGGCCACCTCCAGCGCGCAATGCGCCACGACGGCGAGCTACTCAGGATGCAGACTCTCAAGCGGGCTGACCACCTCGCGCAGAATGTTGGTGGCGACTTGGGCGTAAAGCGCTGTGGTCTCAAGCTTCTTATGGCCGAGCATGACCTGGATCACGCGGATATCGACCTTCTGTTCGAGCAGATGAGTGGCAAAGCTATGGCGCAAGGTGTGCATGGACACGCGCTTGTCGATTTCCGCGGCCTCGGCGGCTGCATGGATCGCCCGGTTGAGTTGGCGGGTGCTGAGCGATTCAATTGGATCGAGCCCTGGAAAGAGCCAGCCGCCGTCGAGCATCTTGCCCTGGGCGCGGGCGACTCGCCACCAAACCCGCAGTCGCTCAAGCAAGATGGGCGAAAGCATCGCATATCGATCCTTCTGACCTTTACCTTGCTCAACGCGCAGCGTCATGCGCTGGCTGTCGATGTCACCGACCTTCAACGCCACCACTTCGCTGGCGCGTAATCCTGTGCCGTAAGCTAGCGCGAGCGCTGTCTGATGCTTGAGATGGCCGGCCGCCGCGATCAGTCGGCCCACTTCGTCGCGGCTGAGTATGACGGGCAAGGTGCGCGGAAGATAAATCGGACGCATCTTCGCCATCAACGCCTCCTGACCGAACGTTGTGCCGAAGAAGAACTTCAAGCCGGTGATCGCCGCGTTCAGGGAAATCGGCGACACGCCGTGGTCAACCAGATGCAGTTGATAGCGTCGCAAGTCCTCAACGGTGGCCGTGTCGGGCGAACGTCCGAGAAACACGGTGAACTGTCGTACCACGCGAAGATAGTTGGCTTGCGTGGTGGGCGCGAGGCGGCGCATGCGCATGTCGTCCATCATGCGCTGGCGTAACGGACTGATGCCTGTTTTGGGGGTTGTCATGGCTCGGCTCCTGTCGAGTAACGAGGCGGATTGCCTCATTGCTCAACATAGGAAACCGAGCGGGTTTCCTCTGAAGAACCACCAGGTTCAAACGCAGTGCATACCGCGCGAGCGGTTTAGTCCGCTGGTCGCGTGCGGCCCCATGTGTCGGGCTCGTGTCGACCCACCGCAGCCGGTCGCGCAGTCAGGGGTTTAACGTCAGGTAACGGAGTGGTCTGGCCATCCAAGCCTGTTTCTCGCGAACAGCAGTTCGGCCTTACCGGTCAGTCAATGCAGTGTTGCGCCAGCACCTGCGAACGTCCGCTTTTGTGCGCACGGCGCCCTGCGTGCTCCCTGGATGGTCGCTGTCGGCATCTCGGTCTCAACCAACAGCACCATTGGCGAGCATTCCTGCGGGCCAAGCGCCCCTCTTTTCCCTCTTTTGGAACGTACCCTGTCGAATCTTCTCTTTAATCGCCGAGATGGAGCCGCGTCAGCCATGCGCCGATCGGCTTCGTAACAATCATTGGTAGGGCCTTTCAGTCATTTTCCTAATCTCAGCCAGAGTGCCGATAATCGGCCTGTAAGGGAAATGATGTGCCATGCAAGTAAAATCGACACAGCAACTACTAGCACCAGAGCGGTTCGGACTGCGTCGTAACGGGAAAACTGCCCAAAGCCGCTTTGTGCGTAGCCCTCGTAAGACTCGACACAGATCGAAACGGCATCGGGAAGGAAAACCGCTCCTACGCACACGGCCAGAATCGCCAACGGAAATGCCTTTCCTCGTAAAGCCCGCCTCACCACGCTGCGATTGTGCTCATTGTCCTCCTTGAAGTCTGCAGGCCTGATCTCGAGAATCTTTACTAACTCCGGGTACCAAAGACTGTAGAGAATCGTGACGACCGTCGCCAACAACGATGCAGCAGCCAGCAAGTCGCTCATACATCACCTCAAGGGTTTTGTGGATCACGCATGGTGGCCTCGACAGACGCCCTTAATTGGTATTGATACTTTGAGATCACGGAGCGAATCAACGACCTGCTTTCGGTTAGCGTAGTTTGAAATAAACTGCAAACCTTCTGCTCGTCTGGAATTTTCCGTCGAAAGCAGACTCAATCAGAAGAAATAGCCGGTACTCCAGAATGTCGCTGCCTCTCTTCAGAGCCTTTTGTCCACGAAACATTGTCACGTATTCCTTTATGGCGGCCGCTGAATAGCCTATCAGTCTGTCTTGCAGTTGAGCCACATCGCACCCCAAGATGGCGGCGAGTTCAGTTGTCTCTTGCTGCGTGAGGGGGATTGTCGTTGTGATGTCCAATGTGGTCTCCCGAATTCTGGTGTCTGCTTCGTGGCGGCCGGACGCCTTGGAACTCCCGTCACATTGCGTTGGATCCAAACGAAAAAATTGAGTGCAAGCGCCCGTCGCATTAATTTACCTAACGGGCATCAATTTTCGTCATGATGATGTTGCTTTGTCCAAATGCCGTTATGACGCGATCGGTTGTTCGATACTGTTCCTTGCGCGAATAGCCTTTCAATCGATCGCCTGAGTGTAGTCGTCCCCATTCGAAGCAAAGGCCTTTTGAATTAAAAAAGAAGGTATGAGTCAAGGAACGAAAAATATTCTCGGCGATCTCTCTTGAGCCAATGATGTCGGTCACACCGTTCAGCGAGCACCAAATAGATTCGGTACTAACTTTACGCGCGTACTGGAACTCAGGGAGGAAACGTGCCCAGTGCAACGCCCGCGCGCTGGGCACGCAATGGTGCCAACGGAAGCTCCCCAGTGAATCGAGCCCGCGTCTCGCGGAGGTCATCGAGTTCTCCCTGGATTGCACTCTTGTCCAGATCGTACTGTGCCTGCGTAATTTTTTGGTTTTGGAGCAGGGTTTGGATTTCGGCGAGTTCTCGGAGCGCCTCACTGATCGATTTGTCGAAAAGCGCGATCGTCTTTTGTGTGGCTTTTCGATATTTAATCGTCGCGTCGTCGTTCAGTTGAAGTAGGTCCCTGGTCCACTCGCCGTCTTTGCTCTGGTTGTGAATCTCGACTAATCCCGTTTTACTGTCGTAGCGAAGGTGTGCCCCCATCTCGAAGTCGCACGGGTTAACTATAAACGGCCCCTTGCTTTCGTCGGAGGGCCAGTAATTATTTTTACGGCTGTTGCAAGCGCCGCAGCAATAGTAGAGATTGGTCCAATCTCGAACTAACGCGGCAAACTGCGGGATTCCCTTTGGGCGATAGTGATCAACGCCCATGTTGATGTTCGGTGCGCTACTGTCCGGCTGCCGACAGTAAACACACAGCCGCGCGAACTCCTTTTGGAGGTATCGCTTGTAGGTCTGGTACCGCTTAAACTGACGGGGCTGGAGGTGGCGCGTGTGCTTCGTCTTTGGATAGAGAAAAAGCATCATGTTTGCGCTTGCACGGCGCGACGTTGTGCCCGCTGAGCCCGGGCCTCGTCCGTGCGTTGCAGGAGCTTGTGAGAATTTTCAAGTGCAACAATTTGCTCATCGGAGACTCGTGGCGCTATTTCCATCAGCAATACGTTTAATTTTTCTAGGCGCGCGAGGATTTCGGGGGCGTGTTGTTTCGCGTATTTGCGCGCCAGCAGCACCATCCGTTCACTCGCGATGCGCTCGACCTTGCTTCGCATTGGGTCTCTAGCTTCTGCTGCTTCCGCGGGTAAGGTACGGGCGGGTTCGTTGGCGATCGGGAGCGTCGCGACAACATCTCCAAGTTCTGCTGCCCGAACGGCAGTCGCGGTGCCAGTTGGACGCTCGAAAAAATTCGCTACGTTCCCCTTCAGAATCGCGAATTGCGTATGCGTGCGTTGCGTAGGAGACGTGCGAGTTTGTGGCGTAGGTGTCCGTAGTTGCGAGCGCGTGTTGGTCAATCCGAAACCAGACCAGTTCGGTGCCGATGACCCAACGTCCTTAGTGATAGCGTAGTTGTTCATGATTCTTGCTTTGCGCGGAAGCCTTTGGGTGCAGCCAGATAGTTGCGTGCTGAGGGACCAATTGCCCAATCGAAGAGATTGAAGGCTTGGACATGCATGGCTTCGATATTTTTCTCAGTGTCATCCACTTCGACTCCGTTTCGGAAGACATCAAGATCCAAAAGATAATCGGGCCATACATCTTCCGGATCTTGGTTGGCCGTTGGCTGTTTCACCCGAATCCCGTGTTGCAAGAGGCATCCACCGTCCTCGCCGCCTACCTGGATCCTTCCCGCGAACTCTTGTATGCCTTTAAAATAGTCCGACAAAAGCGGCGAAACAAGCTCAGGATTTACCCATCCGCCCTTAGCTGGATCGGTTCCGCTGTCAATCACATTGATATAGCGTAGTCCGACGCGAGTGAAAAAATCCGAGTCGATGATCTTCGAAGCTGCTGCTACCACATGCATTACACGCTCTTTCATTTCATGGAAACCTGGGTATGCGTTGGTTTCTATTGAAAAAGCGCTTTCCTTAAGAGAAACCGTCCAGTCGTACTTCCGCGATCGAAAAATGTGTTTGTTTATCGAGCCGGCTGATTCACCACCCATGGTGAGAGTGACCTCGTTTGCGAGTTCCAGCGTAGGGTATTCCCTACGCAGCGCCGCAACGAATTGCGCGGGCGGCCGTCTTTCGCCCAACTCGATCAGCGTTGGAAAGCGGAATTCCGCGACCGCCTGCTTCAGGAAGGTTCGCTGGTATCGGTCCACGTTTTCGGACCGAACGGTTACTAGCTCGTTGACACCCCATATTCCACTCATATTTTTCACTATGTGAAATTATATCGCTTAATGCTTCCACTATGCCACGGGTCGATTGTCTTGTATTGCGATCCGAGATCGCACATGCGAATTGAGCCAACGTAGCCGGCGGACCATTTGAGCTATCAATGGTTCAAGGCACCGTGCGCAAAGCGTTTTCAACATGGCATCGATACGCAGCCCTCATCTACGACGCTGAAGTCGGCAACCAGCGGCGGTTCGCTGCGCTAACGGTGAGCTGTACCCGCGTCCCCGTTCGCAGCGCCGAGTCTATTCTATTATTCGCTGATTACTTTCCCTAGATCACCTACCCGATGTATCGGTCGGTCGAGAACCTTCTGACTCGCTGCTCCCCGCAACTCGAGATTAACCAATTGGAGAGAAGATATGCCAGAGGCAACTTGCCTCTCTGGCGCGGACAGTGACGTAATCCACTTGTAGGGGCATCCCTCCGAATTCGCTTCGCTTCTAGCCTTCGCTCATAAACCGCCATTTCGTTGAGCCCAGTGCCCGAAGAGTGCGAACGGGCAGCTTTCCGAGCAAACCAGCCATTCCAGCGACGGCTCCGTGGGACGGGCGAACGGGCAGCAACTGGCCGGTCACTGCCTGACGCCGATCGGCAGCAGGCGACCCGACGCCAGCACTCACAATTGCGACGCCGCAATGACGGATGTCCCGGCATAAGCGGTCATCCCCCCTCGGACCACTTATCGACCACAAATTTGCCACACTTCACCTTTCCACTTAATGCTGCGGATCGCGTCGACGAAGACGCGGCTTCCCTCCTGCACCGCTTCGCCTTTGGCTCACGGCTGCGATTTACACGCCCTGCGGAATTCCGGTTTTTTTGCGCCATCGGCTGCGCACCGGCACCCGCGGGCAGTTTTCGTCTGTCCACGCAACGCCGCGTGTCGTTGTCATGGAACTGGTCGACCTCACCAAGTCCGGTCTATTTCACAAGATGCACGTGGCGTCTGCACTGCGAGGAGTGACCAGAATCTCGCCGCGCGAACCGCCACCTCGTATTTGGTCAGTCCGGCGCGCATGGCCATCGAAGCCTCGCTAATGCGCCGCCTTGATCGAATCCACAAGCATGAAGTTCGGCGTGGCCACCTCGTGCGGATCGACACCTTGACGTAGCAATCCACTCACTGCCACATGCTTGCCTTGCCACTGCTTCGGCAAGACAGATTTGCCGTTGAAATACAACGCAAGGACCGTCAGCCCGTTCGCATCCGTGTAATCTGTTCCTCCACCTGCGATGCAGACCGGCTTGTCGGGAACAATTGCCGCGAAAGGCCCCCCATTCGGATACCGGCCAAGCGTTGCTTTCCCGACGATGGTCGACTTCGCTGGATCGAACTGCAGGCACTTTCCGTTACCTGGACTGGCAGCTGCAGCGGGCGTTGAAAGGGCAACATATATGGCTATACCAGTGAAGGGTAGGATGGACTTCATCGTGGTCAGGTGGTGAGCGTCATCGGGATATGACCATCGTAACTGCGAAGTGATAGTTCAACACGCATTTTTTTTGAGCCTGGGCGCTTCAGAAGCCTTGACCTGTGCATCCCGCCATACCTGGAAGCTCGACCCGTATCTAGTCGTAGGCGGCTCAGCATCTCCACGCGCAAGGTCGGGAAAAATGACAATCTAAGCACTTCAGGTTCTGACGCTGTATTTTAAGCGGTTATAAAATAAATCCGGATACCATAAAGAGACGGGCTGTCCGAATGGACAGCGGCTCTCCGTCGGGTCATGCAAAGAGAAGAAGCCATGTCTAACAGAGATTCCAAGAAGTCTTCCAAGCGGGCCGAAATGATTGTCGGTCTTATCGCCCTGCTTACCGTCGTCATCGGGGCAGCTATCAAGTTCTTTCCTGGTTCGACGTCTGCAGCTTCCGCCGTGACCGCATCGGGCATCGGGAGTATGGCCGTTAGCATCCCAGGGAGCGTAGCCCACGACGTCATTATTAACCCAGGCCCCAAGGCAGCCGACCCGAGTTCGAAGGAAGGAGCGATCGAACAACTGGAAAAGTGGCATCAACCATATACCGTGGCAGGATTTCAGGCGGCTGCAGAGAGCGGCACACCAGAGGCTGTTCAAACTTATCTGCGCGCCGGCATGTCGCCAGATAGCATTGGTGACGGAGGCCTATTCGTCCTTGCTACAGGTATCGCAAACAACCCCAATGCAGCATCGATCGTGGATTTGTTCCGGACTTTTCATGTGGACTTCGGCGCAAAAGGCGGCGTCAGGTCTGCACTTTTAAGTGACGGCCGTCTCGACACTGAAGCCTTTTACTACGCGTCATTTAATGGTAAGGCGGACGTTGTATCGCGGCTCGTTGCTGGCGGCGCTGACCCATCCCCTCTGCTCGCCACGATGAGAACAGAATGCAGGGAGGCTGTAGATAATCCACTAACTCGCGCAAGGATCAAGAGTCAACTTGAAACGCTGCAGCACGGCGGTGTTCGTGCCGATTGGTCATGCAACTGATGAGCCGCTGACGATGTGCCAACGGCCTTTTGGCGCTCTCTCCCCTTAGAGCCGTCCGATTCAGCCGACGCTACTGGCCCCGGCGCAGTGCAGAACGTGTCAGGAAGATTTTTTGGTGTTCGGAGGCGGCCGGCCTATGTGTCACCGCGTGTCGGCGCAAATTCGCAGAGCCGTTGCTCCGATCGCGAGGCACGGGCATTTCACTGGTAGTCGCCCACCGGCTCCCCCTCGCCAACTTTTTACAACTCTTTCTGACGTCGAACGTAGGCGAGAAATTGAACCCCTCGGCCAAACTTCAGCAACTCTCGAATGTCTGATCTGTTGATGAAAGCTGCCTTGCAAATGCCCTAGCTATGTGCGGCCTGAGTGTCCCTTTCTGGCCGACTGCGGGCAAACACTGAACCGACGGTGCGGCCCGCGGCTTACCATTTCGTCGCCGGCGCAGGTCAACCTGTGAAGGACGGTCGTAAGCGCTGTTCGAGAGTCCGCTGACGATGCGAACGGTCCATTGGTAGCGGAATGGGGGATCCATTCGGCGCTCGTTCCGATAATTGAGCATTACGGGTTTCGGAACTAGTCGTCCGAGCACGTCCTGCCCTGCTTTTAGTTCCAGATCTGCATTCCGCATCAGGCGCCAATCTCGTTGACCAGCTTCAGTTGAAGTGACAACGGTCACAAGATACGAGCGTGTTGTGTTCCGCTAAAAGCGGTGCCGAAGATCGATATTAGCCGCGCGAATTCGGAGTCCAGGCTGCAGCCGGAGAGAGAGTGCGTGTGGATTAGCCAGCATACCAAAGGTCTGCTCGGGGTGACGATGAAAGACTCGGGAATCCGGTGCTGGATATCTCACTACCAGAGATCCGATCACGCGAAGCTACAGCGTCTATCAGTAAATACCTTTCGATCGACAAATACAATGGGCCGAAGTGTAAATTCAAATTCGCTGAATTCGAATCTATAGGGGGCTATAAGTTCATTTGTCGGATTATTTCGGAATAAGAAAATGCGAGCGCGCATACATCGGGGAAGTAAAGAGATCGGCGGCAGTTGCATCGAATCGGAGGAGTCCGGTCAGCGCATCTTGCTCGACCTCGGGTTGCCTTTGAGCGCGGAGTCCAATACCCCGCGATTCCTGCCTGCCGTGAGCGGACTTGACGGAAACGATCCATCGCTGCACGGGATCCTGATCTCGCATCCTCACCTTGACCACTACGGCTTACTTGCTCACGTCTCTCCTAAAGTCAAAATCGGTCTTGGGAAAACGGCCCGCCGGGTATTGCGCGCGGCGTCTGATTTCGTTCCCGTAGAATGGCCATTGCCCAATGTCGGTTGGGACTACTGCTCGCGAAATAGCTTCGACGTTGGGCCGTTCCATGTCACGCCGTATCTAGTCGATCATTCCGCTTACGACGCGTAAGCGCTGCTTATCGAATCTGGAGGAAAGAGGCTTTTTTACAGTGGCGACTTCAGGGGACACGGACGCAAGTCCGCCTTGTTCGAGAAGATGGTTGCGAACGCACCGCGTGCCATAGATGCGCTTCTGGTCGAAGGCTCATCGTTGAGTAGGCTAGACGCCAATGAAACATTCCCGACCGAAAGCAATGTGGAAGCGCAATTTGCTGATGCGTTCCAACAGACGCACGGGCTGGCTCTCGTCCACACCTCCGCTCAGAACGTCGATCGAATCGTCTCAATTTACCGTGCGGCGAAACGGACCGGCCGGACCTTGGTCATCGACCTCTATGCAGCGGCTGTTCTGGAAGCGACCGGAAACACCGATCTTCCTCAATCGCATTGGGACGGCGTGGCCTTATACGTACCGCACACGCAGCGACTGCGAATCAAGAAAAATTCCCTTTTCGATCTACTTTCAAGACATTCGAACAACCGCGTGTTCGAACGCGATCTGAGCAGAGCTCCTGATCGCTACGCCCTTCTTTTTAGGCCCCTTCATCGCAACGATCTCGAGCGCGCACGTTGCCTCGCAAAGGCACACTACGTCTACTCGCAGTGGGAAGGCTACTGGGATCGAGGCATGTACGATTATTTGCGAGCGTGGCTAGCGTCTCACGACATTCCCAGAACTTGCATTCATACGTCCGGCCACGCATCGCCTCGCGATCTGAAGACCTTCGTCCAAGCCATTGATGCGAAACGCGTCGTGCCTATTCATAGCTTCCGCCCTGACTTGTATCCCGATCTATTCGCTAATGTCGAGGCCCATGCCGACGGCGAATGGTGGAGCGTCTGAGCGAGACAAGACACTTTCTTATCAGTTGTTTATCGAAAAGGATTGCAGAACACAATGGACACCATTGATCACAATGAAGAGCCAAATTGGGTCCGTCACCTGAACAATATGACGGCTTATGCACATCAACGACGTCAGCATCAGGAGCGGCTCGCCGAACTCGCCGAACGTCACTGCTATGTTCGTATTGGAGGGAACGGGTTCCGGCTTGTCTCGATCCATCTCGACAACCCATGCGGAAGTCTCTACGTCGACAATCAGGCGATCGGTACTAAGCCCTCGCTCGACGCCGTGCTAAACCAAGCACACTTCGCAAGCCACCGTATTGGTCCTCCGGGCAATGGAAAACGCGAACATCGGCTACAGGCCCATCTGATCCATCGCGCCCTCACCCAACCGGGCAAACTCGCATCCTTGCTGGACTGCGCGACTCTTTTCGACGAACTTTTCTTCCTTTCCGACGAATTTCGACTGGGTGACATTCGCGCCGATGTTATCGCCCTAGGTAGGAAGGGATTGCAGTACTTTCCAGTGTTCATAGAACTCAAGGCAACGCGCACGTTGAAACGCGTGATCCAGCAACTCGAGGACATCACGGAACGGATGGCGGAGGAACCTCACGCTGTCGCTGAATTTCTCGCCGCTGCGTCAGGTATCCCCGCTGCTGAGATCGCAATGATTCCGCTGCGACTGATCATTTGGCCAAGCCGAGGGAACGGGAAAGAAAATTCCGCCGTGTCGATCGCACGCAGCTTCCACATTATAGGCTTCGACGAGCCTGCGCCAGGCGAGTTCATATTCGTACTCGAGTGCTAACGGGGGATGCACTCTCGTCTTTTGAAACCCAGACAGACAACGTTGCGCGGTGCGAGCGTCTCATGTGATTCTGCGTATGCCCATCGCGATTCATGACATCACTGGGTTAGGAATATTGCACGGATGACGTGAATGTTCAAGCACGATGGTCGCCAATGCTTTACGGAGGTATCGTGACTCGTTAAATGACCGATGCCACCGCCCTCCGGCAACCCGTTAGCCAGCCTGTCGTGCCAGCCACGGTTCGAAATTACAGCACAATGCGCCGTATTAGTCGCGCTTACCATCGATATGAACGATATATTGACGCAAGCCCTATACGACGAGTTTCCTGGCCTATATGCGGGTCGTGCAAAGCCTGCAACCGACAGTTCGACGTGTTGGCGGTCCAGTATGGCGACGGCTGGTTTGCACTGCTCCGAGAGCTTTCGATCAAATTAACTGGGTATGCCCATGCGCAAGCCAACGACCGCCTCAAGCGGTCTAGGTCAAAGAAAAGACAGTCGATCTGCGCTTTGAGCTGCACCAACAATAATCTTGTCAGCATTGGGAAAGCGCGGAACTTCCGCTAGGCCGATCATCATTGGCCGAATCAATGTGTGCAATGTGGGGATCTCCGGCAATTTGCGTTGCGCAAACCAAAAAAGGATCGATCGCATTGCAAGTTTCCTCCACGCATTGTTTTAACGTTTCTTGTAGTGCGCAAGCGAACTCTTCGTCCGATCTATCTCTTCGGGTAATGTTTTGGCTCATAATCGAAAAAACTTTAGGAGATGCAATTACCTGCACGCCTTTTTTTGTAAAGACGCGGTTAAACGGAGATCCTTCTTTTAGGCCTTTTTCTTGGATCTTGCGTAATACGCCTAGGCGAACATTCCGAAATTCCTCATGGCCGAAACCATGCTCCCCTAGATGGCAGATCATCAGCTTGATGGTGGCTCCTCTCCGCGTGTTCGAGATCTCATAGACAATGCGTGGTAGATAGGGGTCGTCTGACTCATAGATCCACGGAAACTTTTCTCTCCACTTTACAGGGATAAATCGAATCCAGGTGTTGTTCCCCGCAACTAGCATCAGACTATCCTCTGGCCGACCAATTTTCTCTACAACTGACCTAATCAAATCGGCTTGCCTTGTGACATCAGACTGGACGTACCTAAGTAGCGGCCCCAAGAGCACCTTATTGCGCTCCAGTAAAGTCCGCCACTCTGCGTTGCCGGAGCCGCCTGCCGGCTGCTTCGTGCCTAGATTTTTCAGTTGCGTTAGTACTTCATTGTGGTCGTTCGCCAACCTATTCAATATGCGATTCGCTGGACTGTTATCGTCGGGCGACAAATCATCGAGGATGTCCAGATAGCTTGCAATAAACGCGTATTGCTGTTGCCCTAGGCCGCCTGTCTTTCTCCAAATTCGCAATGCTGCACGGAGGGGCGCCGCAACCGCTTCGGACCACGTGACGTTGATCCACGACGAGTTGACAGATTTTGGATCGTCTTCGCTTGCAAGGGTCAAGTAAATCAAAACCAAGTGTTTATCTTTTAGCGCCCACTTCTTAATCTTCTCGGCGTATTTTTCGAGTTGCTGCGGACCTTCGTTGCTGTCGATCTTCGCCTCGATCGCAATCGCCCAACGGTCCGCTTCGATCAGAAGATCGATTCGTCCTTTGCGCGCAATTGGTTCGCCTTCGCGAATTGAATCGGCGTCATCAAGTAGAGCCGGATTATTAAGCGTCTCGACTTGGACCTCCCGACGCACTCGAACCAAGCGTGAGGCGCTGGTTTCGTAGAGAAACTGAATTTGACTGTTGTCGGCGGCTATACAAACTTCCTTGATGAAGCCTCGAAGAAAGAAGTCGCCCATTCCATGGCTACCCTCGGCGTCAAGCAGCCATGCTAACGTATTTGTGTGACGGATTTCATAACGATCTGCGCGTAGGACACGAAGTGGGTTGAATGCGGCCCATCGAGCTTGCAGCGCCATGGCACGACGGTCATACAGCAAGTTCAGAAGACCCTGATAGATTGGATCGATCGATAAGTTTTTCAATTCATTCTCCAAAAGAGCCCTCAATGTTTTCTTTCAGCGGTCTTGCAATTCAGATCTGAATGCGCCCACGGCTTGACTGCCAACGTTGGCGACGAGGTTACAGACGCCTCTTGATTGTGAAACGGTGATGCCTTTCTTTACTCCGACACAACCGCAATTACTCTATCTGCCGATGACTCTGGATTGGCAAGGTCAAATGTCTCAATCGATAGCACAATGCTCGTACTGTTGAACGGCGCGAAGCGAAAGTTAACGTTTTCCCATTGATTCAACGGCTGAGCGTGCGGGTAAATTAGCATTAGTTGCTTGCAGTTATAGGTATGAGCATAAGCAAGCAACTGATAGAGATCTGCCTGCGCAACCGCGGCATTCACTTCAAGTGGCTGTAGCCGCTTCCACTTTGTGTCGAAAATTGCGACTAAAGTATCATCAATCCAAATGCAAAAATCCGGGCGAAGCTGGAAGCGCATGTTCAGGTCGCCGTCCGCGACCAAGTGTTTTACCGGTCGCTCTCGTGTCAGATTCAACCGCCCGCGCAATGGATGCTTTTGGATAACCGCATCCAGCGAGTGCCCTACGTAATCCTGAAATAGGCGGTTCATATCAAACAAGAGGGACAAACCGGTACTCGTTCCTCCATGAACATCCGGGCCGAGCGCACGTAATAGCCAAGAAGACAAAAGCAGCAGGCGATCATACCGCCGCGTCAAGCGTTGGGTGGGAGGCGGTCCTTGCAAATTTTTTGATGCGCGAATTTCGGCGACTTGGTCCAGCGACGCCGACAACCGCCGGACTGACATTGCGTAGCTAGAACCTATCGGCACGATCGACGAGGCGACTTGCAGAGCAGCCTTCACGAATTGGTTGTGCTCGTTGTCCACCGTCAGCTCGTCAAACTCGCAGTGTAGCGTGTGTCCATCAGCGCGGCCCTTCCGCAATTGCTCTTGCACCTTCAGCCGACCTCGCGGGCGCGTTAGTTGGTCTGTGAACGTCACATAGGACTTGATCCAACCTAAGCGCATCTGATCCGACGCTTCATGAAGAAAGGTGCGAACAAGAATGGACAACAAATCCGCGTCGTCGCTATCCGCCGGATCGCCTTGCCAAAGAGGAATGTCAAAGCACGTTTCCAGCATGCGAATAAGTAATCCCCGGTCGGGAGCGTCCCCTGCTTGATCGTAGATCTTAGGCAAGATTTCGAGCGTCCAGCCTCCCGCGCTGATCAAGCCGCAATAAGATCCCGTTCGCAATCCATCATGAATCGGAGTCAACGCGTTCGCGGGCAACGCAGACAAGTGGCGGAAGAATGCGTGGTAAGCGTCAACAGGCAGCGGACCAAAGGGTTGTCGCAAAACATTCTGATGCTCCCTGACTGTTAAACATCGTTGATTCACGTCAACAGCCCTCTGAACATGTCACCCGTGATTTCACGCTTTACGTGATGCTGTACGAAAGCCCCACGCGGCCGATCGCCTTGCGCGTCCCACCCTTTGCCAAAGATTTTCGTCGGGTCGATTTCTTGCGCTGTCAGGAACTCGCTGCGCCCAAGTTCGCGATTCGCGAGAACCAGCGCGATGCGTGACCAGTCATCGTAAAAATATTCAGACAGCAGCGGTAGTATCTGGTCGGAAAAGTCCCGGCGCAGATCGTCCAGCGTTTTCACGTGTGCAAGATATGCGTGTCCAATCCGATGGTCACGATCAATGAGTAGCTCGATCCGCTGGTTCAGCGTATCAAGCAGCAAGCCAAGATCAATCCCCTCTACCGGCGAATTGAAGATGCTTGAATCGGGGCCGATCTCTTCGAAACGGAAGCGTCGACGCAGCGCGGTATCAAGAAGCGCCACTGACCGGTCCCCACTATTCATCGTGCCGAAGATGTCAAGATTTGCCGGCACGCCGAACGGAATGCGTGAATACGGCAAGTTCACATGCAAACCGCGCTTAGGCTCGCCCGGATACACGCGCTTGTCAATCTCGATTAGCGTAATCAGCTCACCGAAAACCTTTGCGATGTTCGCTCGATTTATCTCGTCGATGAACAATGCGTATCGCTGGCCAGGATCGTTGCGAGCCGATTCACAGATTTCCCGAAAAATTCCCGGCTTGACCTCGTATCGAAGTTCTTTTGATAACTCGTCCACAACGGGTCGAAGCCCTTCCACAAACTCCTCGTAACTCATTGACGGATGAAAGGTAACAAACTCGAACCGCTTTCCGTCGTCGCCAAGATATTGCGGCATCAGCTCCGTTTGCAACCGAAACGTCTTGCCACAGCCAGGCGGCCCATAAAAAATAACATTTACTGGATCTCCAACAATCGGCAACTCGACCACGTCGGGCAAGCTCTCTTCTTCCTGCACGATGACTGGCTTCTCCGACATGGACCGCGCCAGCAAATCGTTCTCGACAGGACCGAGCGGTTGTTGCTCACCATCAAAAATCCAGCGAATGTGTTCAGCGAATTTCTTTTTATTCACTCGCTCAATTGTCTTCCGATATGCGAAAGAATAGATCGTGCTCGGTTCGAAATCCGTGTCCCATTCAACTGAGAGATGTTTTCCGTTCAAAGGATTGTCCGTAACTGTACCTACTGCCTTGATCCGCATGCAACTGACAGTGTGTCCATGGGCATTGAACGGAAGGTTATGCTTTTGCGTGAACGCCGCCTTGATTGCAATCCGGTCGCCTGCTTTGACTTCGTTCACCTGCGCGATGAACTGATCCTCATAGCCATTTTCCCATCGGGTCTCGGCCACGAACTTCGGCGTCATGTCCACCCCGTCCCAATCTGCGCCGACCACCCAGTATTGGCGATTGTCGTCGAGCGTATAATTAGGGTCCCCGACATAGATAAATGTCTGGACGTCAATCAGATCTCTCGGCGAGAGCCCGTCGTCGCGCAATGCAGCCCTCAAGGCAAAGAGGAAGTCGCGCAGTTGCCTGTAATCCCCCCCCGTCAAGGGTCGATTTGCTAACGTTTCGCTGCGAAGTGCCTTGAGTGCGCGCCGGAACTCCTGTGTTTTTATGATTACGTGTTCGGTGGGATCTGACAGCATCAGAAAAAAGCTTGTCACGCTGCGAGACATGGCCGCGAACCCTGAGTCGGGAACAGCTTCGGCAAGCAAGTCGCGCAGACCTGGTACGAACCGATCAACACGACTTTCTACATCGCCATTGCCATACAAAAGGTCCGCGACGAGACGAGCGAGCCAAGATCTCCCGCTTGCCGTCTGCTTGACAAGAGGCCCCCAGTAGCGCCAGCCGACGAGGTTTTGGGACTCACCCGTCTGTAATTTGCGGGTGAATAGGTCAACGAGCTCCGTTCCGAGCCGTGCCTGCGACGTTTCGTCGGTTGCCAGACTTTTTAGCGACGAGGCTATCTCGCGCTGAAAGATATCCACAAGCTCCAGCTTGTAGTGTCGCTCGCCAGCGTCGAGTGCCTCACTCCCGTCACCAAACTTGCGAAAGGTTGGAAACGTCTTGGTCAGCCTAGACCTATACGTGTTCATCGCTTCCTGGTTCAACATTGATTCGTCTCCATGTAGCTTCTTATTATGCTTTCAACAACTAATCTTCGAGCAGGTAACGCGTCGAACTCCAACTGCTCCTGATCAACGATTAAGACGATGTTTGAAGTCGTCCAGCCCGTCTCCAAAAAATCGGATGAACCATTCGGTTGGCCGAAATTGAGCGTCCAGCAAACCAAAATGCTGGCCAACCGCACGACCGACGCTTAATAGGGTGTTAGCGCTGCCTGTGGTGCCCGCGAATCCGCCATTTACCAGAAGCACCGCGCGCCCATCAGAGTCTACGCCCGATGCATATGCGAGACCGGTCAAGCCAGCGCAGTCAATACACACTCGCTCACGAGCATCGCCCTGTACATACCCAGGACCGTCGTTGGCAACTATCAGACCGATTTCATTTCCTGCCGCAATGCGACGCACATCTTCAACAGTGCGTTCGAACAAGTCGAACTCACGAGGCCGAAGCGGATAAATATAAGCGCCAAACGCGTTGTGGAAAGCAGGCCTGTCCACTGCTTCCGGATTGTTTTGTACCCACTCGCGAAAAGCGTTCTCACTATGCTCAGTCGGATTCGCTTCCCGGAACTTCGCATACACTTCGATTACGGTCGCAAACGGGTGCCCCGTTGGGACGCGATTAAGCCCCATCTCGGTCTCGTCAATTTCCGCGACCTCAGGCGCTACACCGCGATGCTGCTCAGGGATGTCGTCCTGTAAATTCCGTAGATCGTAGCCGAGCATGAACATCGCGGCTTCAAATGCGTGCGCCCTTGCAGCGAAGTCGTCAAGTCCTGCGCCTTCACCAACAAACAACGTTGTTCGCTCAAGTACCGCGCGAATGATCCATCCGGTCTTTACCTGCCAGCGTGCCCAGTCTTCATAGGAAACTTGCGGCGTATAGAATTGCGGCGCCCGGGCCAGGCCGATGCTGCCCGGGTTGCGAATCTGCGCTCCGCGAGCAAGACCTGAGGGAAACCGCAACGCGTCGAAACCGCGAACCTGAGCCGCATCAAGCTGGGCGCGAAAACGAGCGTACAACATTGCGAAAGCAGCGCCCACCCGACTGTCATAGATAGGGGAACCCGTGGTGTCGAAAAGGGCGTGGATTTTGGTCAGCCCTGCATCGAACCGCTCTACATTACTCGCTGTGAGAGCTGTGATCTGCTGATCGCCATCAAGTGCGAACAAGGGTGCGAGCTCACGAATATATGAACACAATCGACGCTCACGTGTTAGTCGCTCGATGAATGGTACTGCACCCCGCACACCTCCCCAAACTAGGATAGCTCTCGTTGCGAGGCAGGCCGACCCGTCGTCACCACTCAACACCGTCTCGCGGAGCCACTCGCTTAAGAGTTTTAACGACCGCCGAGTCGACAACCAGTCGGATGATGAGATCGTGTCGCCGCTACGGGCGTCCGTCCAGCTTGTATTCCAGCAGTATTGCAACAGTACGTCTTCTATGCCAACAGCATCATGATCGATCCGTACAGGATTGAACCGACTTTTCCCCACGCGAAGGGAGACGCGTAGTGTCGGAAGGGTTTTTGAAAGCCAACCAACAAACGCATCGACGTGCGGTTGCTTCAGAAATTTGTGTCGGTTCATAAACGTGACTGCGCTGGAAAAGGGAAAGGTTAAGGTGCCAACGAGGCACGGATTGGCCGCAACCCTGAACACTGCCGCGGATGCCGCCGTACTTCCGTGTGATGGCGCACAATGGGCCAAACGCTTGCGCTAGTCGTCGAATGCTGCCGATAACTCGCTCGCCCGCCACTCCCAGTTGCGGTGGATGCTCGTCTAGCCTTGACGGCGTCACTCCCGATGGTCAGAGCACGACGCTGCGAGACAAGCCGCGCGTGGTGCTCAATATTATTTTCCGGCTGCCTGCCAGACTAAGCCTACAAGCTGATTGCCATTGCCAACAAAGCGATAGCTCGAATCATAGGTCCGGTCACTTTGAGGGTCGTAATTTCCAACCTGGTGAAAATGCGCATCGTAGCCTCGCTGCTTTCCGCTCGAATCTGTGTCTATGCTGCCAATGGTGCGAAAGCTCTTGTCGCGGATATATTCTTTGCTCACGTTGATCTTCTCCCGTTCGTAGTTGGTTGACGCAGCGCGCGCATAGCCGTACAACAACTCAAGCGATGCGACCGCAGGATAGATAATTCGTTTCATTCGTGATGTCCTGAGTGGACAAGAACTAATAAACAGCATGTATGAGACAGAGCATGTCTCATACCTCAAGATTGTCATTTAATCACTCATGAGGTGCCACTCAGAGTCGTGCGTCGATCGCCGCAAGCACTTCAAGGGCGCCGCCGGCTATGCCAATGCCAAGTTGCGGGTCGATTGCGTTTTCGCGCGGGTTGATGCGAACGACACGCGGGCCGTTGCGCTCGCTGTAACGTCGGACCGTCGGAAGCGCTTTTCCAGCCCCCAGCTCGATGACGACCCTGCGACTCGAACCAGGCAGCCACGCTCTTAACTTCGCAAGTTGAACTTCGGAGTATTTGTCGACCCACGCTGAGTCCCAAAACATCAAAATGTTTGGCCGTGCCATCCGGCCGCAATGAAAACACCGAGGCATTTCGTTTGCCAGCCGTCCCGTATCCGAGACAACCTGAGGTACAAACGCGTCGGCTGGCCATGCGGTCTGCTGGCACGGCAATGCGCATTGAAGTGAATGGATCGTGCCATGCACCTCGGCGACTCGCGATGGCGGAAACCCAGCCTTCTGGAACTGTCCGTCTACGTTGCTCGTGAATACAAACGCGCCCCGTTCCATGTGCTCCACCCAACGCAGCATAATGTTGAACCCCTCGTGAGGTACAGTTTCACGGTACAAGCCAAGCCGATGCCCGTAAAAACCCCAGGCGCGCGTTGGGTCTGCCGAGAATTGACTTGGATTTGCCATCTCCTCAAAAGACAGCTTTTCATGCGCGAGAGACGGATACGCACGCCAGAAACCCTCCGGACCTCGAAAATCGGGCAAGCCGGAGTCAACACCCATGCCGGCGCCCGCTGTTATGAGCAAGCCATCTGCTTCTCGCACCCACTGCGCAGCCTGTTCGATTTTCTCGTCAAATGTCATGCACGGCTCCCGCGGTTGTTGCTCCTCAGCTCGCGACGGCGAACCTCAAGCCGAAATGGATGGGCCCCGCATCATGACGGAGCCCGGTTTACCACTCGTGCCTCTGCGGGCACGTCTTCTCCCAGCTTCACCCCCGTAAATCTTCGGCGTTTTTTGCTTGTTCTCGTTTTAACCTCTAGGTTAAATGTCGAAAGAGACAAATTGCGTCTGATGCAAGAACAGTCCTTCAGAATCCTTCGGCATGCCGCTCCCAGAATCCTGGCTCGTCATGATGTGCGTTCTTCATGGCCATACCGAGCGAAACAATCCAGAATTTCACGTCGTCGAATCGGCAAGTTCCATCAGGACGCTCCAGGAACTCCTGTACGTCTTGATACGTCGGGTTGCTTAGGTCGTAAGGAATGTCAACATAGACTTGGCCTTCATATGAGCTCCACCCGTTCTCTCGCGCAATTCCGCCACACATTGTCCAAGGTACGGCATTGGCATCGAACCATTCAAGGATACGAGTTCTGCTTTCGATGTCTTCGTAACGCACGGAAGCCTCAAGCGGCGTCTTCGGCCGTTTCGTCTTCGCGAATTCCAAAAAAAGCACGTCACGTTTTTTCTTTCGAGCTATCGCGTCGATATATTCAAGCAGTAATGGCATAGCACACCTCGGATAATTAGCTTAGTTCCGAGCGTAACGCGCGGTAGGGACAAAGGGTGTCTCACAAAAAGTCTTTCTATTTAAGACACTTTTTGTCTCAAACATGCCTTAGAATACAGCACAGGGGATGTCCCGGGATAACGTAAAGAGACCGACGAAATGGCAACAAATGGCGCATTGGATGAAGCAATTCTGGCTGTCCTTCCAGACGAAAACAGTCCCGAACCCTTCATGACGACCCCCGTTATCACAAGCCGGCTCAAGAGCGCAGGTCATAAGGGCCTTTACACAAAAAAAGTCCAGCGGCATCTCGAGAAACTCGAGTCGGACGATATGTATGTGATATCGCGATCAAGAGGACGCGCGTTGGAGTGGCAACGCAAGAAATCCTTGTGGGGGGGCGCCGGTACTTTGATGACTGGCTCGCAAGCGGTCGCTTTCACGCTGCTGGGCCGTTATATCCGCAACAAACTTCCGGACGTGCTTTCAGGCGACATCGAGCCTCTCTTTGCTGCGGCGGAACTGCGCCTGTCCCAGCAACGGCCGGATAACCATAATTTTCGCAGTTGGGTTGATAAAACCGCATGGGTGGACGGCGCCTTCGAACTGTCTCGTCCAAAGCCGAATCCAAAAGTTTTGCATACGGTTTCGACGGCAACCTTCTACGAGCGCGAGCTGATGGTGACGTATCGTCCCGCCTACAAAGGGCAGAAAGAGGACGGTCCGCCGCGCCGGCTCTGTCCTCTCGCGCTCGTTGAGTCGGCAGGCGTGATGTACATGGTGGCACAAGACCCCACCCGCCCGCCGCGGCCCGAGGAGAATAAGCCAGATTGGTTGCGCACCTTGTTCCGGCTCGACAGAATCAGCAAAGTCGAGGACACGCTGGTGTCCTTCAATTACCCGAAGGACTTCAAGCTCAATGAGTTCATCGGCAAGCAAAAGATGTTTGATTTCGTCACAGAACCTCCGGTCACGCTCGAACTGGCATTTTTTGGAAACGCCGGTGAGCATCTTAAGGAGTCACCCATGGCTAAAGACCAGACGGTTGCCGTGCTGCCGGACGGCCGGCTGTTGGTCTCGGGTACGGTTGTTCCAAGCCTCAAGCTGCGGTGGTGGATTCGCTCGATCGGTGTCGACGTTGAAGTGCTGGCGCCAAAATCGCTTCGCGATGAATTCGCCGCAAATTATAAGGCGCTCGCAAAGCTTTACAAATAGTGTGACCAGTCCCGAAGCTAATTGTCTCGTACTCTCGCCACGATTGCGTTTTGTGACCCTGGAGTTCGAAACGCTGTCAGGCGTTCATCCGAGATTTGGATTTGTTGCGCAGGCAGTGCAATTTCGTGACTAAACATCGCGACCAGCCACCGCGTTAATGGCGTCCACATTTTTTTCGCGACCTTTCAGCCTCTCAAGGTAAGCCACTTCTTGCTCAATGCCGCGGGCCTGGACCAGGGCCAGTTGTTCATCCTCCGTATTGCGTGGCAGTTGAGAATCCAGATTGATGAACTCCAGCGTTGTGCGGTGAGCGCACTCTAGAAGGACACTAGGTCGGACGCCAAGTAGATTCGTTCTACGTCCCGCTGCTGCATTTTATTCTCCCGTTCTCTTCACTGCGGGCCATCGCGTCGCTCACGGCTCCAATATCGGCAAGGCGCTCTAAATCTTCAGCTTCAGGAGAGCTCCAACTTGTCCCCAGTCGACCGCAAGGACAGGCACCTCCTGCACTCCCGCCTGTTCGTAGGCAAGCAGCAGGCCGTCGGATCGATCGCCATAGAGACCGTCGCCCGCTGGCGCGATGAGTATCGGAACATTATTTTTCGCAAGTATTGCGGACACTTGCGCGTATGTTGCGTCAGTGCGTCCATAAGTCTGTTCACCAACAGCATTGCGGACATTGGCGGTTGGCACGCTAACCATGACAGCGCGCACCTCATCAGCATCAGCATCTTCGAGATACAGGTTGTTCGCTCGCCACCAAAGCGAGTTACCGTCATCGATTTCCTGACGGATTGCATCAAGCGCTACCCCGGGCAGATACTTTAGGGGAACGACTGCTTCTTCGTCCAGTAACCATTGCGGAGCATATTCGGCAAGCCATACGGACACTGGATCCGCACGGATATCCCGGACGCCGCGCCGCTCGCAATAAGCGGCATGCGCACAGGTATCACACATCGGGTCATCGAACGTGCAAATGGAAATGCTCGGAAACGCAAATCTTTTGTCCGTCATACGTGACCAGCTGAAGTTGGAGCAGAGGACGTGGTCGATGTAAGCAAACGTGTGACCGGTCTCCGACGCCAGCGACTGGCAAACCTGAATGGTAGCTTCGCGCGCTTTGTCGGTGGGCGAGTGGTTTGCGCAACACCCATCAACGACCCCAACTGTCTGGAGCAGTGCGATGCTCGGCGGCCGAACGGCACGACGAAGGCCCATGATGTCCATGAAGCGGTCGACGCTACCGTCCTCAATGCCATCGAATACATGCTTTAGCCACGCCCGCAAAACAGGTTGTGGCCGATACCCTTCGAGCTGAACGTACTGAGAGACGATGGCATGAAACGACGGTCCGCGCCCGGAGTTGACCAGGTCATGAAAAATGGCCGCGAACCGCACTGCCTTTCGCAGACTCCGTTGGAACCGCAAGGGTATGCGAGCGGCTCTGCATAACGCTCGAATGTCGGATTTTGAGTAACCGCGCACCTCGGCAGCGGTGCTCAACATCGGCAGCAGTTTTTTGATTCGTTCGCGATGCACTCGCAAGGTCCAATCCATTCCGAGTTGCGGTGTCTCCGGTTGGCGCTGCATGACGGGGTCTTGCAGTGCAGTCGAGCGCATCAGCGATTCGAAATACTCACCGTTGCTGACCTCATCCAGAGAGATTGCGAAGTCAATAGCCTCCTGCGTCGCAAACTTACGAAAATTTTGTTCGGCTCCACGCAGCACTTCCAACAACGTAGGTTTCATCTAGATCTCTAGATAGGGGCTTGATCGCGAATTGACGCACTTCTTTGTGCCGATGAAATAAATGCTAAAAGCTTGCCATCAGACGGTTGCAATCAGCGCGCGATGGAACCCCCGAACGACAGCATCGATGTTCGGCCGAGCTCCAGAGTGCGCATAGTGCAAAGCGAACACTTCTGAAGACATCTGTCCGAACGCCAGATTCCAGCTCCTAAGGGTTCCAAAACCACTTTCGCTTTTGATCTGATTTGCTGATAAAACCGTATCAATGAAGCCGGCGACCAGCGCAAACAATGACGTAGGGCCGATGTGGTAGGGCCTTTCTGGCAAATATTCCCATGTGCCTTGAAGTCCAGATTTGAGCACGCTGCTATTGTGTGCAGGTGCATGAAGTTCATTGCGCCCGTCGTGGTGTTTATGATTATTCAACCAGTCCACTATTGAGACGAGTCCCTCATCGGTGGCGCCAAGGCGAATAAAACCACTAAGTGTGGTCGCTTCTACCACCGCTTGGCCGTAGACAGATTTACCTGGACCGCACGACAAAAATCCTTCCGAATTCATAAAAGCCGTCGGCACATGACCGGCGAAAATAGCGAATGTTGGCATCAGGGTAACTTCAAAGGATGAAAGCTCAAGCGTAACGGCGGCTTGAGACATTCCGCGTCCTCACGGCTGCTCGGCCTGTCGTTCTGCTACGTCTCTCTTTATTTCCTGCTCCGCACCAAAGAAGTTACATGCATCATAGCTTGGGTGTTCGTGCGAAAAACGAACGACATATGTTCATAGCTACCTATTCCGCGGGGTTCCGTCAAATCGGTTGCGCGATGCATTGATGGCACAAGACGCGTATGTGCGGCCGTACTCTAGTCAAAGTTCCGGCTTTTCCGCATAGCTCGCAAGTCACCCTGCTTTGGTCGTATGCGTCTTTTAAGAGATCCCAAATCGGGTAGGGTTTTTCCCGGTCGAAGTACACCCTCAATGCACCAAATTTTTCTTTTACCTGGATGACGGCGAACGGGTCGCCCGGCATTGAGCGAGCGACTTTCTCAAGGTCTGTGGATAGGTCACGCAGCAGAACGCCCCAGCCCGACTCGCACTCGAAACGCTCGCCCGACGGGAGACGTGGTTCGAGCTTTCGATAAATGACAGGATGGTCGCTGATGATGCACTTTTCAGTTTCGAGGTCCACGGGTTGCTCCCTTGTTTCGGTCGGCTCGGCCAGCGTTATCGGCTTCGGATTAGACGATATCCAGGACACGGGACAAACAATGTCGCAAATCCGTCGGTTAGCAGATATTTCTTCGCGAGACAGATTTCGAGCCAATCCAAAGATTCACACGTGTCGCTCATTCGTTTTTTCGATCAAAGCGGCTAAAGAGAGAAGATGACTGCAAGCAGTAGTGTGTCATTCATTTATAGGTCCATGCATTGCGATCTCGCGTCGTAACGCCCCGCACTGCGTGCCAAGGCTCGGGTCCGCTGCAACGGCAACCCACGCGCTTTGCCCGCACGGGTCTGGTCATTGTTCCGCTTTCAGCGTTGCGGAAATGATGCACGGACCGGCTTCCAGGTCGTTCAGGTTGGTCCATTCGAGCTTGCATTCCTTGCCCGTTCCACGAACAATCGCGCACTGCAAGCGAAAGCTCGGGTCGGCAAAACGTCGCAACGGAAGTGGGCCGTAATTGCCCCATTGCACCTCGTTTTGAGGACTGCGTCCGACCGTCAGCAAGACGGCATTCGGAAGCACGCTCACGTCGCAGGTGGCAAGAATCCACCAGAGCCCTTCCGGGACAGCGGCAATAATTGGTGCATTCGTACATTCCGGAAGAAGGTGCGCGAGTTCGACGCCGACCCAGCCTTCTCTCAAGCTCAGAAGTTCCATACGCATGGTTGGGCGGTAGGGCGCTACGGAACAACGACGCGTACGATGGACGATAGGAACCCTCTCTAGACGCTTCAATGCGGAGGCGGGCCAATCGTCCATTCGCAACAGTGCGGGCTTGATAAATCGAATAGCCTTGGACACGTTGCTTATCCAGCGCAAGGTCACGAGGCCATCGGCTGAAACGTACACCTCTTTTGTACAAGTCCCAAGCTCTTGTTTGACGATGAACAGTGGGCGGCCGTCGTACCGACCCCACGATATTCCTGCTTGCCGGCGCTTCCACGCCTTTGCCCATGCGAGCCATTCGTCGCTTAACTGCTCCCGAAGAGCCGACTCGCCGTAGCCCCGGTCCTTTACGCCGCCAAACGGGATCGCCAGCAGTAATTCTCCTTGCAGAGCAAAGTCAGACCAAGAGCCGCCCAAGCCGTGCACGCCGGGGTAGGTCTGAGCTTCGCGTTGTATCCGCGCAAAGATATCAAGCGACTCCATGGAGAGCGCCATCATCAGCGGGTGCCCACACCAGTTCGCGACGTCATGACTTACCTCGAGATAGAGCGTGTTTTCACGAGGTTCAAGGTTTTTCTCATCGATGAAAAACGTGTCGCCCATATTGCGTCTTTATCCAATCAATGTCGGTTTAGCAAGATAGCGCCAGCATGCTTGAAAGCGGAGCAGCAACATTCAACGTTGAATCGGCAAACTTCGGAGACAACGCAAAGAGTGCATGTTACGAAAGTCCGCAAAAGTTCATGTTGAGCGTGCCATCAGACACCTTGCGTCCCAATAAAGCGGCTGAAAAGAATGAACGGTTCGGCTGCCAGTGCTTGGCCCGGCACCCGTTCGAGGTGCGCCAGCGAATGGTATTCGCCGAGCGCCAGCATCATGGGTTTGCAGATCGGGGACATGCTCTTCGCGGGCATTCCCCTGCCGAACATACCGTCACCGCGAAAGAGCTCCTTTTTCCCGCAGCGACCTAAATTTCGACGCTATTTTCGGAACGACAACACTTTCATAAAGTTGGGTCCTTCTTTTTTTGGTCTTAAGTGCGGCGGTTTAGTTCGTCTGGAAGCAAGCCCTTCACGGCATCGGCAGAATATTTCTTGAATTGTTCCCAGAGCTCGCTGCTCTGCCGATGAGGGTCAATGAGCACCCAATCTCTCGCGTCGAAGGGTGCTGACAGAGTTTCGCAGAATTCGTTGTCGTGCATAAGTGCGGTCGCTATAAGGGAGGGAAACACAATGCTACATCAACGTCATCAGCTAAACCGAGGGTTGTTTGTCCTGGTAAATCGCCCTTCTATCAAATTCTGCATCCGGGCTGTTGGTAGCACCTGTCTCGGCATAGGGTGAGGTCATTAGTGAAACCTAAGGCCCCGAGGGAATTTTTTTACGTTCGAGACGTTACGTTAGCGCGGGCTCGATCTACCAAAATCGAATAGTCACGCTGGCGGCTCGCATCCACCGACAAAAAACGGTTTCCACATACCCTCGATCAAAAACGGACATCCATCATTGTTCGTCAACGACGGCTGCATTTTCTTAATCGTGCTCAACCGGTAACTCGAACATGGCGCGGGCCGTGGCACCCCACGTAACGAGTCATTCCGTATCCAGCTGCCGATCCAATTGCGACACCAACTCCAAACGGGATGGCCCTCGTCAGAGCAGGCTTGTTAAAGGATAATCCGATCGGTTCGAATAGCTGCTTGATGGTCCGGAGAACAGTACCCTTTAGGTATTTGTTCACCATAGCCACACCAGCTCTTGACGCGATCCTGGTTCCTTGAACAGTCGCGGTCTCCTCTATGCATCGTGTTCGGTTGTTCATCAGGATCAGGTCGTGCGCGCGCAAGGTTTCACGCGGCATTTCGACGAAGCCTTCCTACGCAAAGTTCTCGCCATACAGATCTGAACCGCCCGGCTTAAGCCCCCCACGTGCGCGAGTAGGCGCTAAGCGTGACGCCGTGCTCGACGATATAGGCGCGCACCAACGCGTAGCAGTCGCAAACACCGTGCACAAAGGGACAAGCCCGCAGCGGAGCCTTGAAACCGTTCGGGCGCGTGATGCTATAGGTGCCTACCAGCACGTTCACGATGCGTCACGGCAGGCCCGTGCGTTCGACGCCGCGCGGTCTGCAAGAAAAGGCTCGGGGGACTGGTACAGATGCTAATGGGCGAGGTAAGTTTCTGATACGATCGTGCGCGCAACGCCATTTACAGAAAACTTACATTTAGACATGGCTAATCTAAAAATCTTCGTCTCGTCCACTTGCTACGATCTTCAGGCAGTACGAGGTCAACTCCGCGCCGTGCTGACGAGCATTGGATATGAACCGGTCATGAGCGACCACTCGGACGTGATTTACGACCCTCGGGCACATACTCACGCAAGCTGCCTGCGCGAAGTGCAGAATTGCGACATGCTTGTGTTACTTCTCGGGTCTCGGTTTGGGGGAACCATTGTGCCGAAAGCCTTAGAAGCGATCGACCTTACCGCATTGAGTGAGTTAAGTCGGGCAGACCGTTTTCTGGATGAAAACAGTAAGCTTTCGATTACGCAGGCTGAAGTGCTACAAGCGATACAATTCGGTATCCCGGTTTTTGCGTTCGTCGACGCAGGCGTGATGCGCGACTACTTAACCCACGAGAAGAACAAAAAGAAGGCGATTATCAACGAGATTAAATTCTCTTCGATTGACAAACAAGAGACGGCCTCCTACATCTTCGAGTTTATTAACTTTCTAAGACTGCGAAGCGAGAACAACAGCGTTTATGAGTTCGCGCGGTTCGAAGATATAGATCACCAACTGAAGAAGCAATGGAGCGGACTTTTTCAGCGCCTACTTCTCGAACAGCGTACCAAAGCGAACGAAAGCCGCCGAATTGAAAACCTAAGCAGCCAAATTGCCGATCTGAAGGCGGCGGTGCTCGGGTCTATATCAAACACTGAACTCAAGGAAACAGCTAAAGGAGCGATTCGGTTTCGACAGTTGATCGAGTTTGTTGGCGGACTTGTCCGCGAGCCCGAGAAAGTAAAGGGCGTGCTGCAATCTGATCTTAGTTGGGACGATCTATTCGAAAGGTTAAACATTGCGGAGATGCGGGCGGAGCGTGGGAAATACGGATCGGTAAGAACCGTCATCTTGTTGAAGGACGCAACGTTTTTCCGCACCCGCTTACCGCTGAGCATGATCTCGCGCGTTGCATCGGAGTGGAACGTGTTCATCGGCATCAAGGTCGAAGCAAAGCAAGCAATTATAGATGCCGTTCTTGACAGCCGTGAAGGCCGCGTCTCGACTTTGATCCGTCATGTTATCGAACCATACGTGGAAGATTTTCAGGTCAGTGTAGACGACGAGTTTGAAGATCGACTCCCACCTGCCCAGATATTGCTAACGGAAGAGAAGGTCATCGAGGATTCATTAAAGAAGTTTCTGGTTGGCGGTGCGGCGTTTCGCAATATGCGGTTTATGGTGGAAGTCAAGGATCACAAAGTCGGCATAGAGTTGCTTCCAAGAGTCGGTGGTCAATCCTTAACGTTCAGTTACACCTACGACACTCCCGCGAATCACGATCTGTCGGCTTTGATCGAGCACCTCAAAGCAAGCATTGCTCATGACGTCGCTTCTGGCGGTAAGCCGAAAGAGACGCCTGACAGCTGGTCAGCGGCCTGAACGGTAAGGCGCAACCGTTTCACGATGTAGACAACAACACTGATCAACTCCACCGGGTGATGACAATGAGCCTTAGCGATCAACTTGAAGCCCATCTTAAAAAGTTTGTGTCTCCACCGTATCTCTTTGTTGGATCGGGGATCGCTCGGCGCTATGTTGGTATTGCAGACTGGGCAGGCCTACTTGAAAAGCTATGCGATTTGCACGATCTAGACTACGGCTTCCTGAGCACCAGTGCCAAAGGAGACCTGCCTGAACTTGCAAGTGGGATGGCCCGTGAACTGCATCCGCGCTGGTTTAAAGAAAAAAAATATAAGGAATCTCGTGAGCAGTTTAAGAAAAACGCTATAAACGACGAATCGGCACTCAAGTTCGAGATCGCCAAATATATCGTTGGCAGCGCGGCAGTAACAACAGATGCAAATTTACTTAGCGAATTAGAACTGTTCAAGAAGGTCGTTGTCGACGGCATCGTGACGACGAACTGGGACGGTTTGCTCGAGGGACTATTTCCCGACTATGCCGTTTATGTTGGGCAGGAAGCGCTCCTGTTCGCACAAATCCAAGGGATCGGAGAGATTTATAAGATACACGGCTCATACGACGACCCGAATTCGCTTGTACTTACCTCATCCGACTACGGTGAGTTTCATCGCAAAAATCCTTATCTGGCGTCTAAGTTGCTTACTTTCTTCGTGGAGAACCCGATCGTGTTCCTCGGTTACTCACTCACGGACAAAAATATTCTTGACATCATCCATTCGGTGCTCGACTGCTTGTCTCCGGAAAACGTTGACAAACTCGCCGATCGCTTAGTCTTCGTGCAATGGGACCGGCACGGAGGGGATGATCGTTTCGAGCGGACCATATTGTCGAAAGATGGCCGTACGCTACCCGTCTATCAGGTAACAACTAGTTCGATGTCATCGGTGCTTGAGGCTCTCACTAGAATCCAACGGAAAATTCCGGCGAAGGTCCTACGTATGCTAAAAAAGCAGGTGTTCGACCTAGTCCATACAACGGTAACTAGCGAGCGCATTTATGTGCAGGACATCAACGAAACCACAGACCTAAGTAAGCTTGAATTTGCGATTGGCGTTGGTATCCAAGAGCGGCTGCGAGAGAAAGGCTACACAGCATTGGGACGACTGGACATCATTCACGACGTCTTATTTAACCAAGGTGGGTACCGGGCGGATTTGATCGTTCGCGACACGCTGCCTGAACAGTTGAAGAAAACGTACCTTGTACCGGTCTTTAAATATCTTCGAGATGCTTCGGCGACGCCAGGATGGGATCAGAAGCTACTCAATGATCGTGTCGTCACTGCGAGCGCAGCAACTCTTGAAAGCTTCCGCCCAAAAGGGCTTGGCAAAAAGACGGCGGCCGCAATCGCTGCTTACGAGAAAGACTTCGCTAGCTATGCAAAGCAAAATGATGTGGAAAGCGTTATCAACTATGCGGGAAGACTACCCGAAGCGTCCCTCAAAGTTGATCAGCTTCATCAGTTTCTCGTCGACAACATCGAGCAAGCGAGCAGCGCAAAGAATAACGTAACGACGAATTTTTTCAAGCTGGTTTGTATCTACGATCTGCTGCAATTCAAGCAACTTTGACAAACGCGGATACGCAACTTTCTTGGCCGCCTAGTCGGTTCAGGAAGGCGTCGGCACGGCATATCGTAGAGAGCGCTCACGCTGGCGCGTCGCTCCTTCCGTACCGCAGTTTCACACGAACAAGGTATGGCGAAAGCAAAACGGCCCGTTTTCTCGCGAAGTCAGGATGCCGTTGAACCGTCGAACAAAGCTCGGAGCGCGCCAGAAAACCCGTTGCGGAAATGGGAGCGAAGTGTCAGGCTAGATAGGAACAGTAGTCGGCTCATGGCCACTCGGATAGCCTGCACGGTTCCATTTGCTTTCACATTTTGGCAATTCCAGTGACCGCTTTCGGTGTGCTACCGACGCTCGAATGTCCAACCACGCCATCAAGTGAACGTCGCTTCTTGGCCGGTTTCTGTCTGACGCTGCGGGGGCTTACCTTCGCCCAAAGGCCCAATTGCCTACGCAACTGTGCGGCTCGTCTTTTAGCGCATCGCACATTCGCGGGATCCAATCCTTGGTGAGTTCCGGGCGTTAACGAGATTGGACCGGGCGGCGGCCGAGTCAGCAACGAGATGGGTTCCATGCATCGTTTGCGGTCTTCAACACTTCCATCTCGTGGATTAATGCTTGCCGTCCACAACGTAACGAGACGGTACCAGATAATCCATCCCCTCCGCCTATGTGATTTGTCTTTTAGCGAATCGCGCCTGCTGCATGACTTCCGCCAATCAACTGCTGCTCTTACGCGGCATTCGCTTTATTGGCTTTATTGACTATCCTTCCCTCGTCTTCGAACCGCACATCATCCGCCATCGTCTTCGTCCCGCGAAGCGCCGCGGTGAGCTCGGACGGTTTCACTGCGTTGAGAACCATAAAGCTCTTCAGCGCCGCCTTAGCGTCGATCTCGAAGCACCGCTTTCCGGAAATCGTCGATTTCTCATCGTCGGCCTCGATCCTGGCGATCTCGTCTGCGAGCGGGTGGGCCTGTCTCTTGAAAATGGTACGGAGGCGCGCGTCGACCATCACCCGGTCCATGCTCCAAGATGTGCGGTTGGAAAGCGCGTTTTCGCCGGCGAGCACGCTATCAGCGACGACTCCGAGACCCATCGCTCTAAGCTTTGCAAGGTCAGCGCGAAGGCTTTCCGTGTTGACGCGGGCTGTGCCGCGTTCGAGCCGCAGCTCGATCCGGTTCGCGTTCACGCCACTCTCTCGCAGCGCCAGCGTCAGTGTCTCGGCGAAGTCGCTGGTCAGGAGCTGCTTTGGATAAAGGGGCATGCAAACGGTCATCTCGGGCAGGCGCGCGGCGAGCTTGCAGGCCTCGCGCGCGAACCAGTCCCCGAGTGGAACGACGAGACCGCTTTGTTCCGCGACGCGCAGATAGGTTTCCGTACCTAGCCGGCCAAGCGTCGGGTGGTTCCACCAGGGTCGGACTTCGACAGCGATTGCGTTCGTTGCTGAGACGCGCACGCTGCAGGCAAGATCGAACTCACGCGCTTTGATCGCGATAAGCATGTCGTGCGCCAAATGCCGCTCAGTCTCGGCGGAAGTTTCCGCATCCTCAGTGTAGAAGGTAAAGGTGCCGCGCTGTTTGCCCTTGGAACGATAGAGCGCAACGTCGGCGAAGCGGAAAAGCTCGTCTTCCTCCAGTGTATCTTGCGGCGTCAACGCGATACCGATCGAAAGGCCGACCTCAAGCCACCGCTCGCCATGCGCGATCGGCTGCGACACGGCATCGATGAGGCGTTCCGCAAGTTCGACGACCTGCGCCCGCGAAAGGTTTGAGGCTGCGACGACGAATTCGTCGCCTCCGATCCGCGCGGCGAGTTGGCCGTCTGTCAACTCACCCGTCAGGCGGGCGGCAACGGTACGCAGCACGACGTCGCCGATATCATGGCCGAATGTGTCGTTGATCGGCTTGAAGTGATCGAGATCAAGATAGAAGAGCGCGAGCTCGCTGTCGGTTGCCGAAAGCACCCGACGCATGAACTTGCGCAGGCCAAGCCGGTTTGGAAGGCCCGTCGCCGGGTCGTGCTGGACTTCTTTCTGAGCGCGTGAGAGATCGGCGGCAAGCGAAACGTCGGCAGTGATGTCGGCGGCGATCTTGACGATCTTGAAGGGCTTGCCGTTCAAATCGTAGATTGGGTTGTAGGACGCCTGGATCCAGATCTCCGACCCGTTCGCGGCGATGCGTTTGAACTTCGAGGACAGAAACTTGCCCTTGCGCAGTTCGCTCCAAAAGCGCGCGTAGTCGGCGTGCGCAGCGGTTTCCTTATCGACGAACATGCGATGGTGCCGCCCGACAATCTTTGGGAGCGCGTAACCCATCAGGGTGAGGAAGTTGTCGTTCGCCTCCAGCACATTGCCGTCCATGTCGAACGAGACGACGCTCTGCGACTTGTTGATCGCAGCGATCTGCCCTTCGTAATCACCTTGTCGCAACTTCTGCTCAGTAACATCGACGGCGTTCTTGACGACCTTGAAGGGACGCCCGTTCATGTCGAGAATCGGATTGTAGGAAGCTTGCAGCCAGATCTCCCGACCATCGCGGCCGAGGCGCTTGAACTCGCCTGCCTGATACTGACCCGCAGCGAGCGCCTGCCAGAACTTCTCGTAGGCTTCACTTTCGCGTTCCTCGGGCGAAACGAACATGGAATGATGGCGACCAATGACCTGGGACAGCCGATAGCCCGTCCGGTCGAGGAAGTTGTCGTTGGCGTCGAGAATCGTGCCGTCGATGGTAAAGGCGACGACGCTCTGCGACTTGTGGATCGCGGCGATCTGGCCCTGATGGTCTGCCTGACGAAGCTTCTCGCGCGTAACCACCGTTGCGTATTTAACAATCTTGAAGGGGCGGCCCTCCTGATCGAGCACCGGACTGTAAATCGCCTGTAGCCAGATGTCGCGCTTGTCGCGGCCAATCCGCCGGAATTCGCCACTGCGATGACGACCGGCGACCAGATCGCTCCAGAAAATTTCGTAGTCGAGGCTGTGCGCGTAAGCAGGATCGACGAACATGCGGTGATGGCGGCCCTCGAGTTCCTCCATCGTATAGCCAACCGCTTCGAGGAAGTTGCGGTTGGCATCGAGAATCGTGCCGTCGGGCGCGAAGGTCACAATGCATTGCGACTTGTCAATCGCGGCGATCTGGCCTTCGAAATCGGCGTTCTGCTGCTTCTCGAGCGTGACGTCGACGGCATATTTGACGATCTTGAACGGGCGGCCTTCGAGGTCGAAAATAGGGTTGTAAGTTGCACGCAGCCAGACGGCCTTCCCGTCCTTGCCGAATCGTCGGTATTCGCCAGAAGCATGCGAACCCTGCCGCAAACGTTCCCAAAATGCAGCGTAGGACAGGTCGACTGCCTCGTCGGCGGCGACGAACATCCGATGATGCTTGCCGACGATTTCATCGAGCCGGTAGCCGGTCGCGTCCAAAAACTTCTCGTTGGCGTGAAGGATAGTGCCGTCCATGTCAAAGTGGATGACGGCCTGCGAGGTGTTGATGGCGGCGATCTGACCGGCTTCATCGGCAGCCGACATCAAGCGGTCGGTGACGTCGCGCACCAGCATGACGATCTCGCTGACCGCGCCGTCCTCACCTGCGATCGGTATGCAGGACACCTCGGTCCAGAAGGAACTGCCATCGCGCTTTAATTGCCGCATCTCGCCAAAGAAGGCTTCGGCGGTTGCAAGGACAGTGTCGATCTCGTCCAACGCGCTTGTACCCAATGCGAGCGGCCTGAAGATGCTGCGATTGCGCCCGATAAGTTCCCAACCCTTATAGTTGAAGAGTTCCAAGAAGCGCTCGTTAACACGAAGGATGCTGCCGTCGGGCGCGAAGGCAATCCGCCCCATGCTTCTTTCCAGAGCTTGCGCATCGGCCAGAGTAAAAGATAAGTTCATCGGATCGATCAGCATTGTCTCCGCCAGTAAGAGTTGCGGCAATATGCGCAGATGGCAGAAAAAGGAAGTTAGCTCAAGGATTGAAAACGATGGCCGCTCAACCTCTCTCTCAGCGCAGATTCTTGGTTAACGACACTGATTGGAAAAAATATAGGTAGACCCTGTGGACGAACTTGGCCACGGTAGGTTCTACCGCAGCGCGACGGATGATGCGATGCTCCGCTTTGTCTTTTGCCTACGTAACAATAATGAAAGCGTTTGAGTTTTCCCTAGGCGTGCTCGATTCGGTCGTAGCTTTGCAAACAGCCTTTCCGAAAAAAGCAGCCTTGACCTGCTCACTCGTTTTATGCGGGATGACAAGGATAAGCCGCATGAACGTGCCGCCTGCCCGTCAGCCTCGCTAAGATAGCCTCAACACCGGCGGCCACTCGTGGTTCAACATCTGGGCAGAACCGAGCTGCATCTTCCTATGGACTATTCCGACTACTAAATTTCCTAAAGCTATCGCTTGGACCGAGATTTACTACGTTTAGCGTAATGTTTAGCTTCTTCAGTCTTTCGCTGGTTTACTTTGGCTCGGAGCGCCGACTCGCGCTCTGCTTTCGCTTTGGCGCTTTCGGGCTTACAGACCATGACTAGCACAACGATACAAAACGCACTAAAGATCAGCTTCCAAACAGCGCCGGCCGTGCTGTGATCATGGTCGATAACACTCCCGCCACGAGCGAACGCCTTGCACGAACAAGCGAGCAGAGCAAACAGGCAGCAGTAAATTCGAAATTTCATTAATAAGCGCCTTGCGGTGGGTAATGTGCCTGCACGCACAGAAATGCTGATTCAAAAGCTGCTACAAAAAATAGTATCTACGTAACCGATCATCAACGCGATTGAGCGAACGGTGTTGAGGCTAGCGGCACCGTATCATTAATTTTTGATCTCTCTGGTGGGGGCAAACTTTTGAGCCCTTGGCTGATATTCAAAGCCGTCGTCTCTGCAGCATCACTTACTCAGCCCTTTGATTGTGCGCTGGTGCTGCTCCACGAGATCATCGGGCATTTTCTTAATCGCCCCATCTCGCTTGATCAACAACTCGCCTCTTGCTTCATTGGGCGTGCATCCAAAACGCTCCTTGAACGCTCGGCTGAATGTCGAATCGCTCGCGAAACCTACTGTGTAAGCGATTTCCGCTACCCGCGCGCGGACGTGTTTCGGCGAGGTTAATCGCCTCAGCGCTTCATCCAGACGCTGATCTTTTATTCGTTTGGCCACTCCGCCCGCCTCGCCCGCTTCGGCGAACAACCCGTAAAGCGCGGTGCGAGATATCCCCAGTGCCTTGCAAAGAGCAGCAGGTCCCAAATCCGGATTTAGTAGATGCTGATCGATGTAGGAAGCCGCTTGCGCTCGGAGCATTGGAGCCAGGCGCGGGTCCCCCTGCGCAACCCTTTCTTGGGCTTTTGGCAACAGGCACGCGGCCAACAAGTCCAGCGTCCCATTAACGATGATCGGCATTTGCTCTTCGGTCATCGTCGCGGCAAGCCGCGCGAGGGCGTGCATGTGAGCGGCGAACAGTTCTCCAATTGCATCATTTGCCGCCCAACTCGCGCCGTGAATTTGCGAACCCTGCGGCAGCCGTCGATCAAGCGCCGAGCGCGCAACGCTCAGCGTGATCATCGGCGCGTCAATGGCAAAACCAATGTTTTCGACAGCGAGGTCCCGAATGGCGACGGAGTTCAACGGCACCCGTTGCTGCCCTTCCGCAAACTCAGAAGTGAGCTGCCCACCAACCAAGCAATGCACCAAGTATTGATTGATGCCTGACAGCGCGATTTTGCGCCGCGTGCGATGGAACTGCACCTCGCCCTGAGCGGCATGGCGGGTGAGCAAAATGGGCCCCAAGTTCCAAGTGTCGACGCTCGCCGAAAAGGAGACTTCCTTTGGTCGCTTGACGTCATACATCGGCCGTAGCGCTTCCCTCCAAATCTCCTCTGCGTCGTCCTCTTTGAACGACGAGCTTTCGAAACGAATGTGCTGCGGCATATTTTTTTCGGCCCTGAATTTTTACGAATGTTAGCCGGGTATCAAGACTACCGCAGCGCGCTTTCTTCCTGAACAGTCATGGATTGGCAAAAAAAACGGCTCTCCGGACAAATCGTCAATTTTTTCAGGATTTTTCGCCGTAAGACTTCGACGAGTCGTGCCGATGATTAAGCACATGAGACGCGGCATTGATTCGCCGTGTGCGTATTCCACGCAAAGTGAATGGCCATTCCACGGCAAAGTGAATCGTGATTCCAAGGCAAAGCGAACAGGAATTCCACGTCATCGCGAACAAACGGAGCGCAGCGACGCGGGGCCTTTGCTATTTACTTTGTTTGCGAGTTCGCGGTCAAGCTCCCGCGCGTTTTTCGCAACGATTCTCCTTCGAGGGTAATGCGATGTGCGTTGTGTACCAGGCGGTC